>CAKZPK010000189.1 GCA_937139035.1 uncultured Crocinitomix sp.
AAATTCCTTTTTCAATTGATTGTAAATCAATTTGCGTGTAGCCATTTCCTTGTCCGCTTAAAACAACGCTACCTTTTAAATCTACAATTGAATAAATAAATTCACCTGAGATTTGTAAATCAAGGATATCTCCTGAATTTGGATTAGGGTACATGCTGAAGTCAATGGAGTTTTCATATAATCCATCAGTATCTACAGGCTCTTCATCTTCATAAACAATATCAGACTTAAATGCAGTTGAAAATGAATATACAGGGCTTTCAGCTCTTCTTCCAGGAGGTAAAGTAGGTACTTTTAATGCAAGACCAACAGCTTGATCTGCCATTGCAGTATAGCCTTCAGTACCATTTAAGATACCTGTTCCGTCCCACATTTCAGATGCATCTCTATTCGAAAAACCACCAGTGAATCCTTTCCATTCAGGACCATAAGCTTCTAGAATCATTTCAGCAGTCCAACCCATTGTTTGAGTTGCTGAAACAATTACAGAGTCATCAGCCATTTCTGATTGAGATTCAATAGTATTAGTCGTAGTGAATGACCATCCGATAGATTGATTGTGATCAGGATCTATATTTCGGTAATAATAAACATCAGTATATGTTTCTGAACCAATATTGTCAAATTCGATAAAAGTTCTGTAAAAATGCTGATCCTTTTTTAAAGTGTAAGTCAGCATAACTAATATACTATCACCAACTGGCATACCTTGCCAATCTACGATAATAGAATCTACTGTTTCGTAATAAGAAGTAATTTCACCTGGAATTTCAAATAAACCAACAGCGTTATTGGCATAGTCATAATCAACACCTGATTTTGTAAAGCCAATACCAAATCCTGATTCTGGTGAGCCTGGTTGATAAAAATCGCCATTATATTCAACCCAGCCATCAGCAGCAGGATTGGCAATAAAGCCAAGTTTGTTAGTCGTGCCTCGATAATGAGTTGAGATTGTTGAATCTAAAGGAGCACCTTCATAGCCCGCTTCAAATATTCCAATCTCAATGTAATCGCCTATCATAAAAGCATTGTCCCCGCTGACTTGAGCATTGAGGTTCGCACCCATACCCAATACGGCCATAGTAAAGATGGAAATAGAAAGTTTCATTCTTTTCATTTGTTTAAATTTTGGTTAGTAAAAAAGGTTAATTAGGTTGCGAACTCAAATATAAACTAAAAAACGTATCTTCTACTATTTGAGTAGATTAATCTTAGTATTTAACAACTGTTTGTAAGGTTGTTAGGATTCTCACGACAGACTTTTAAAATTAAATTATGACGCGATTATCTCTATTTTTACTCTTCATTCTTCCAATGCTAACTTACGCACAAGAGCGTGTAGATGGTGAATTTCCGTTTGACGTAGACCCTGCTAAAAAGTATTCTCTTTATATTCCTTCAAGTTATACAATTGGTGAGTCTAATAAAGTAATGCTAGCGCTTCATCCTTTTAATACTTCTCGTTGGGATTCCGAAAGCTGGTGCGACACATTGATTGATTTTGCTGAGGAGAATGAGCTCATTTTAATTTGTCCTGATGGCGGAGCTGATGGTAGAATTGATGATCCTATTGATACTGCATTTACATCTGCTTTAATTGATTCTGTTGCAAATTGGTATGATTTGAATTTTGATAAATTTTATGGTGTCGGATTCTCTTGGGGCAGTAGAGGCTTGTATACTTATGGTTTAAGTCATGGTGATTTAATAAAAGGATACATTCCTGTTGGAGCTGCAATTAATGGTACTACTGAAGTGAATGAGACCCTACAGATGAATGCTACGGGTAAGCCATTTTATATTGTGCATGGAAGTGCTGATGCGCCAACAGTTAGGTTTTATCCCGTTCGTGATTCTTTAATTTCAAAAGGAGCTATTGTTGAAACAAACTTATTGTCGGGAGTTGGTCATACAATTGATTTTCCAGATAGAAATGAAATTTTGACGGTTGCTTTTAATTGGATTGATTCTGTGAATTGTTCTGCATTGAGTTTGCCAAATTTTCAGATAGAAAGCAATGCGCTTAGAGTTTATCCGAATCCTGTTGTTACAGGAGCTCCTCTTTTGATTCATTTGGATCATCAAACGGATGGTGTTTACACAGTTCAAGTTTATGGGATCACTGGAAGCCTAGTTTACTCTGTTGATCAGTATTTAAATCCTGGACAAAATTCAGTTCCAGTAAATTTAAAAAAGGGACATTATATATTAAGAGTTTCCAATAATGAAAGTGAGCAAGAAATGAAATTTTTAGTACAGTAGTAGTTAATCACAAATGTTAAAACTAAAACTTTCACCTGTTCTTTTTTGAGCAAGAATGGAACGGGATTTGGTTGGGAGTTGCAATATTCTGGCATAACCACCTGTCGTTTGGCAATCTGCCATAAGAGCTATTAATTTGCCAGATGGAGTTAATTGAATCGTTCCAGGTTGGACAGGTGCTGTTATTATTTCCTTTGCAAAAATATGTTTTTGCGAATCTATGCGGTAGCCCATTCTGCTTATTTCGTTTGATACAATGAAATTTGAAGTAGATAAGAGGTTAGCAGTTTGCGAATCAAGTATATCAAAGTCAGGTCCTTTAAAGGCAGGGATTTCATTTGTTTTCCAATCCACTAATGTCGGGTTATTATGGATGGGGGCTTCTTGGTTTGGATGAGGTGAAAAAATTAAAGACTCACCTTTTAAAATTCGTTGATTTACAGTAATACCTTTATAATGTGCAAGGCTATTTAAGCTCTTTTCACCTTTAAATCCGCCCAATATTGCTAAATAGCCAAATGATCCAACAGCACATCTCCCAATTTTAAGCATACTTCCCGCGTCAATCTTGATAGCCATATTTGCGCTAATAGCTTCATCATTTAATAGAGGAGAGTTTGTGGCTCCTGTTATTGCAATTATTGCAGGGTGGTTAAATTTTAGCACGGCGCCTTGCAGTGTGAATTCTAGTAGGGCTGCATTTGCGTCATTGTTGAGTAAACGATTAGCATTGTTGGCAGATACTGCATCCATAGGTCCTGAAATAGGAACGCCATATTTGCGAAAGCCAAAACGACCTGCATCTTGCAAGGTGGTATAAACACCGCTTGAGATTATTGTGATCATTTATGAACGCCTTTTATAATGTAATAAACTCCTGCTTCTATCTCTGCTAAAATTCCTTCAAATGTATCTTTGCTTACTGATTGGAATTGAATGTAATCTCCAGGTGAGAAGGGGGATGGCTTTGCTTCTAATAAATCAAACATTTCAATTGGAGTTTGTCCAATTATTTGCCATCCTCCGGGGCTGTCTTGCGGATAAATTCCCGTTTGCGACCCAGCAATTGCTACTGACCCTTTCGGTATTTTCAATCTGGGTGTTTCTTTTCTTGGAGTTGTCAGTTGATGCGACAGTCCTCCTAGGTAGAGGAACCCTGGTAAAAAACCTGTAAAATAAACGCGGTATGGTTGTGCAGTATGTAGGTTGGAAACCTGACCTGTTGTTATATTATTTTGTTCGGCAACAACTTCAATATCCCATCCAAGTTCTTTGTCATAACAAACAGGAATAAGCCAAGTTGTTGGTTTTTGTCGAATCGATAAATCATTTTGTAATTCCATTGAATGAACAATACTAGAGAATGTATCCAATGCTATGTTTGATTTAAAATAAACAGCAATTTCAGTATAAGTGATGACAATATCAAGTAGTTCATTTTGAAAACTAGATGCTATAAATGCCTCCCAAGTTAAAATCTCATCATGCATTTTTGTATCAATAACGGAAGGCCATTTAAGCAAAAATGCATTTTCACCATATGCTGTAATGATAGGCTTATGCATGCGGTAATTGATCTTTTATATAGTAAAGAATTTTTAAGCAATGAGCTGCATCACCATGAATGCAATAGGTTTTGCCTTTTAAAGGGATGGATTTGTTCGTTATTGTCTCAACCTTATTATTTAAGTGACAATTTTTAATTTGATCCCAAGCTTTAACAGGATCAATGATCATTGCATTTTCTTGAGAACGTGGAGTTAAACTTCCGTCAGTTTGATAGGTTCTGTCAATAAAAACCTCTGGGATTATTTCAAAATGAGCTTGACCAATCGCTTCAAGAGCAGAATTGTGCGGTGTATAAATTGCGTAATCTGTTCCAATCTGTAATAGGGCTTCAATTACAGTTTCGGCTACATTTATGCTCTTTGCTGCTTGATTGTATAAAGCGCCGTGCAATTTTACATGGTTCATTGGTACACCTACTTGTGTTGCAATTTTTTGAAACTTTTGTACTTGTTCAATAATACTTTTTTTTAAGGCCTCCGCGTCTATTTCCATTACGGCTCTCCCAAAGTTTATTGGATCAGGGAAAGAGGGGTGCGCTCCAATTTTAACACCGTATTTTTTTGCCAATGTTACGGCTTTTTCAATAGTTGCATCTGTTCCATAATGACCTCCGCAAGCAATATTGCACGAGTTAATAAGTGGCATGATTTTCTCATCATTTTCAGCGCCCTCACCTAAGTCACAATTAATGTCAATATTCCATTTCATTTAAGCAGAAAATACATTGAAAAGAGTTTTAACACTCAATGAAATAGCAATGAGTATAATTAAAATACCCATTACGTTTTGGGTTGGCGTATTTACATATTTTCCCATCACATTTGATTTATTGACAACCCAAAAAAGGAATAGTGCTATGATGGGGAGTAATAATCCGTTGGCAACTTGAGCGAATGTAATAATGTCGGTAGGTTTTGAACCGAGTGCTGCGTAAATAACACCAACAATTAATACGAAAGCCCAGACTCCTCTAAATTTGGTCGACTTTAAATTACCTTCCCAACCAAAACATCCTTTGGCAACATAGGCGGCTGCAAGTGGGGCAGTAATAGCTGAGGTGATTCCTGCAGCAAAAAGTCCAATTCCTAAAAAGTATTTTGAAAAGTCTCCGTATAGAGGTTCTAATCCTTTAGCTAAATCAGCAGCAGATTGAATTGTGTTTTGTGAAATTGCCGCGGCAGAAATAACTATTGCCATAGAAACAATGCCTCCTAATAAAATAGATACAACAGTATCTTTTCTAACCTTTTTTAAGTCACTTTCATCTTTCCATTTTTCTTGAACTAAAGAGGCATGTAAAAAAAGATTGTAGGGAACAACTGTAGTTCCAATCAGCCCTATTATAATCAGTAAACTATTATTGGGCAAGCTGGGAATAAAGGTTCCTGAAAACACGGCCCCCCAATCAGGAGTTGTCATTATTGCTGTTATAATAAAGGAAATACTCATGAGTAAAACCAGTGTGACTAGTGCTTTTTCTAATATTTTATAGTTGCCAATATAAAGGACGATAAAAGCGATAGCACCTAGCACAATTGCTAAATAGTTTAATGAAAAACTACCGAAATTAATTTGTGTTTCAGGAAATATGGGCTGTAATCCCAAAACTCCTCCGCTAATATTTCCAGCTTGATAAGCGCTATTACCAATTAAAATTGCAGAAACAATTAATGTAACGGAAAGGTATTGTGCCCATTTGCTTTTTAATTGTCCACGAACTGCTTGCGCTAAACCTTTTTGATGAATAAGCCCTAGTCTTGCAGCCATGCCTTGTAAAACAAGTGTCGCAAAAATAGATAATACTAGCGCCCATAATAAACTGAAACCAAATCCTGCACCAGCTTTTGAACACATAGTAACAGTACCTGGCCCAATAAATGCAGCGGCAACCAATGTTCCTGGGCCTAAATTTTTAAATGGATTAAAACGACTCATTTGAACCCTAAAATAAGAAGAACTTTTTGATTGAAGGGTTTATACCGAATCTGTTTGGCAGAATTAGATTTGGATTGAAAATTTGTTTAAAACAAGAAGGTTTCATTAATGAATCGATATATTAGAGCTGTGAATCAGTCAACAAATAAACGTTCAAATTATCTCGTTATTTTTTTATTAATGCTTGCTGGTGAATCTATTTTTTTATTGCCATTTGTCATAGCTAGAATTTTTCGCCCCACTTTAATGACAGCACTAGATTTGGATAATACGCAATTGGGAAATTGTTTTTCTGTTTACGGAATTTGCGCACTATTCTCCTATTTTTTAGGAGGTTTTATTACAGATTTGGTGGCACCACGTAAGTTAATGGCTTTGGCGTTGTTATTGACAGGGTTAGGAGGTTTGTATATGACAACCTGTCCTAGTTACGGACGATTGTTAGTGTTATACGGTTATTGGGGAGTAACAACCATATTGTTGTTTTGGGCCGCCATGATTAAGGCAACAAGGATATGGGGAAAGGAAGATCGTCAGGGAAAAGCTTTTGGGTTTTTAGAGGCGGGTAGAGGAGGAGTTGCTGCATCTATTGGTTTTATTGGCGCGCTTTTATTTGCTTATGTGTTAGCTGAAGGTGGTGGTAATCAAAGTTTGGAGGAGATTCGTTCAGCCTATAATTCAGTGGTGCTTTTCGCGTCTATATTTGTCCTTTTTGTGGCATTTCTTGTATACTTTTTATTACGGGGAGATGATGCGGATGAAGATGATACAGTTAACAAGAAGAATCCCTTGTCTGATTATTGGATGGTTTTACAAAACCCGGCTGTATTTTTATTAATGATAATTATTCTTACGGCATATGTTGGTTATAAATCGACAGATTTTATAGCGCAATATGCGAATGAAGTGTTGGGCTATAGTGATGCGAAAAGCGCACAAGTTGGAGCAATATTTCTTTATTTAAGACCTATAACGGCAGTAATAGTTGGAATTGCGGCTGATCGGATGAGTGCAAACCTCTGGGTGAAAATGGGGTTCATTGGAGCGATAATTGGCGCAGGCCTATTCACTTTTGGAGTTACATCTTATAATTTATATTACGATTTCTTTTTCTCCACTCTTTTGTTAGGGATGGCAATATTTGGAATTCGGGCGCTTTATTTTGCCTTATTAAAAGAGGGAAAGATTCCGATTGCTTTAACGGGGTTGGCTGTGAGTTTGATTTCTGTTATTGGCTATTTGCCAGATATTTTTATGGGGCCACTTTCAGGATACTTTTTAGATAAGTATCCAGGAGAGTACGGTTTCCAAATGGTATTTGGTTTTCTGATGGTAAGTTCAATAATCGGTTTGCTGGCAAGTTATTTATTTCATAAAACCACAAACCCAGCTTAGAATTAATTCTAAGCAAAATTAAGGCAATAAAATACTAATAACCCTTTCAGGTAGTAGATGAATGAATCTTAAATAAATGGGATTGAGTGAAGAGGATTGCTGCATTACAGCCCTTCTATATCAAGCTGTTTTTTTGCCTTTGTTTTTTCCGTCTAACCACTTACCGTCTTTTACTTGTCCTAAATAAGTAACGATTTTGCTTCTTCCGTATTGTTCCATTGCCAAGTCAACCTCCGCCATGTTTTCTCTTCTTATTTTTACAGGTGAATTAGAACCTTTAGTTCTTAATTCAATGTAAAACCCCTCTTTTAGTTCGGCCTGTTTAGTAGCCGGTCTTCCTTTGCGTTTCATGTAATAATTTTGACCTAATTTAATAGAATTATGCCGAAAAGAAAGGTTTTTAGCTAAAAATATTACAAAATGACCAAAATACTGGATAAAGTACCTAGTTTGATTACGTGTTAACCTCAGTAATGACGCGCATTTTGAGTGTGTTAAGAAGGTTTTGAGCAAAAAAGAGCGCAACCAACGTATTGGTTGCGCAAGAGGCCCAAGATTAACCCGAGATGGACCAAAGTTTAGTATTGTATAACAATGCAATTTGTTAGGTGAAGGCTTTATTTAAATCCCATGAGTCTAGGGATTTAATATCGTCGTCTTGAATTACATTTATGCATAGTGTTATACAAACTATTTTATAAGTTTTGAGCAATTTTTTCTTTTGTTGCTTAAAACAAATTTGCCGAAATGTTGGAGAAAATTATAGGTAGTAAATACCTGTAGGAATAAAACCGTAATAAATACGCGGTAGCGTAGGAACTAGATAATAGGTAAACTATCTGCGTTTATTATACCATTTTGAACAGCATAAATAACAAGCCCCGCTACATTTTTAGCGCCTGTTTTAACAAAGAGGTTGTTCTTGTGCCCTTCTACAGTTCTTTTAGTTATAAATAATTTTTCACCTATTTCTTTCGCCGTTTTTTGTTGGCAGAGCAGTTTTAAAACATCAATCTCTCGTTCTGATAAAATGTTTTCAACCTCTAAAACAGGTTTAGGAAATTTAGAAGAAAGCTGGTCTCGAATAATTTCCAACTGATCTGGGTTGAAATAATAACCGCGTTGCTTAACCTCTTTTATCATTAAGAGCAAGTCTGTAGTTGAAATTCCTTTAGGTGCAAATGCTGAAACTCCTGTTTTCAACATAAATCCCATAAACGACACTTTATAGTGTGAGGAAATAATGATCGTTTTAATATCTGGAAATTCCTTTTTTAGAAGTTGGGTTGTTTCAATTCCGTTCATCTCATCCATTTTTAAATCCATGAGTAAAATTTCCGGAATGCGATCGCTATCTCTTAATTTTTGAACGCAATCTTTGCCATTAGATGCGGTTAAAAGCACATCCATTTCTTCTTGTCCGTCTAAAAAATTCTTTAGTAGATTGACGATCAAAGCGTCATCATCAACTATTCCGATAGATATCTGATCCATAATTCTTGAGTTTATAGCAATTTAGTCTTTTTTGGGCTGATTTTCGCGTTCTAAGGGTATAAGAAATAAAAAAGAGGTCATTTTATTAGGTGTAGAACGAACTTTATACCTTCCATTTATATATTGAACTCTACTTTCAATACTCTTAAGTCCAAGGCCTCGTTTCATCTTTTCTACGTCAATACCTTTGCCATTATCACTTAATTTAAGGGCAAGTAAATTTTCGGTTTGCCGAATGTGAAAACTGATTTGAGTGGCTTGCGCGTGTTTATTGATGTTTGTTATTATCTCTTGAAATATCCTAGTTAATTGAATTTTTGTCCGTGGTGTTAAATCAAAATCAGCTCTTAAATCTAAATGGTGGGATATTTCATAAGTTGCAGCCCAAGGTGAAATGAGTTCTTGCAAGATGTCGCTAATTGCAGTATGTGCAATTAATGGAGGACTTAAGTCATGTGTAATTCTGCGGGCTTCTACAATTGTTTCTCCCATCATTTCATCAACCTCCTGCTTGTCAACCCCCATTTGACTTTTTAATCGTATTACAGTTAACTTACCTATTAAGCTATCGTGTAGGTCGGCAGCAATTCGATCACGCTCTTTTTCCTGAATTTGAATATTGGTTTCTAGTAGTTCACGTTGGTGCCGAATTTTTGTTGCTGCCTCTTCTTTGCTTCTCTCTAAAATTTTCTCATAGTTGATTCGCACCAAAATAATTATGGAGACAACAAGTACTAATACAAAGAGAATAATTAACCCAAGCCAGAGGGCGAGGGTTTCAGGATCCTGCCATTTTTCCATAATAAGTATAATAATGAACCGTAAAAAGAAGCTGTTAAAATCATATTTCCAATTAAAAAGGCATATATAAATGTTGTACTGGCATTTACAATAAAGTTTATCGGAATAAAGAATATAAAATGTAACGCAAAATAGATCAATACATAGGTGTTGAGTACAATCTTATTGTTTCCTGGGTTAGTGCCCTTAGAAAGTTTTACAAAAAAATACATCATACTAAATGAAACAATTAAAAAGTCTCCAATAGTTCTAGCGTAAGTTTGAAACTTTGTTGGGAAATAGTCTGTTTTAAAACAATCATACAATACTGCAGCTAAACCTAATATGGTTATTACAGCAACTACTTTTGAAAGCTTTTTTTCAAACATGAAGCGTGCATATAAATAGCCAAATAGTAATAATTCAAAAACAGCAAAACTAGAAATGAAAACAAGGTTTGTTTTATAGATTCTACCAACTGCCTTAGAACTCACGTCAAAAATTAACGCAAGTATAAGGTAGTAAAAAATAATTTTGAAAAATCCGGGTAATCTTTTGTAATGATATATCCCCACAATGATCCCTAATAATGAAATTAAAGGAGCAGCGTAGGTAAGATAACTACTTAATAGGGCTAAATTCATTTCATAAGACTAAGTCAACAAACTCAGTAAATAAAAACGAGCAGGAGATAGTGGAGTGTGTACTCCTCCCATTGGCGGTATAAATTCTACTGTATCCGCATAAATAATAGAAGAACCATCAATGTCTTCAATTATTAAGTCAGGCGTAAAACCTCCTGGAGCAGCCGTGTTAGTAACTAACGCTAAAAAAGCATTGTGCGTAAGTCCTGTTGCTGAATCATCTTGAGGTATAACAAATGCTTGAAAAATACTATTTGCAGTTGATATGTTTTGACCGATCCAATAATCGTGGTGTTCTTCCCAATTTTGGATACGTTGCAAGGCTTCATCTATAGGCATTCCTCCTGTGCTAGTTTTACTAGGTTGCCCACTATCAATTCTGTAGCAATGTGTGTTTTCAGCAATGTTCATATTTGTAGATACATCTAAATAGCCAGAAACAACCATGAAATATAAAGTGTCAACTCCAGCCTCATTAATAATTCCTGGATATGCATGTACATAAGCTTTCTGGTCTGGATAAACAGGGATGTTATTAATGTCTCTAGCATAGCTAAATACATTTCCTTGGTTTAGCCAAGCAGTCATTTGTGTTAAGCCGGCTGAATTTCGCGCGTCTTTCCATCTTTGCATAGCTGCAGTAATTTGAGGTAGCTTCAATTTAATCTCAGTAAGTATCATAAAAATTAGGTTTTAATTGACTTTTCACAATTTTTTTGGGTTGTGAACAATCAGGGTTTTTTGTAAATGTAGCATTTTAAAAATGAAAATGCAATTCATTATTTTTTTCAACTTTGGAATCGAAAAAATGGAGTGGGATAGGCTTTTGAAGTACTGTAAATACTCATTTTTTTGAATTCATTAAATAATCGCAGTGGATAAAATTAAACGAAATCTTCTGAGTGTTGGAGAATTTGATTTATCTTTAGATTTAATGGTTAAGGAGTTGAAAAACAATTGAAAAGGAATGCAGAAAAATAAAACCATACAGCTAATTTGGAGCAGAATAATATTGCCTTTGATTATTCTTGCTTCACTCTTTTTTGCGATCCAATATTTATTCAACATCTATCAAGATCAAGGAACCGAGAAATTTGTGTATTCTCTAGTGTTGGTAAGTGCCTTATTTATTGGTGTTGCTCATATTGTACTATTTGCTTTGCGAAAATCTTACGAAGCAAAAAATACGCAAGTCTATAAACGTAAAAAAAGACACTTGGAAAAATGGAGAAACATTGTAAACTACATAACACCATTTGTTTTAGTAGCAATGCTCTATCATGTTTGGATGAAAGGGTGGGTTTTGGCTACTGTAATAGTAGCGGTGCTGCTCTTTGATCGAATTAATGAATTGCGTAGAAAAAACAAATAATAAGTTCTATTTGTTATCCTGCCTTAGGATTCCTAAAAATGATTAATTTTAAAATAATCAAGCTAATACTTTCTTGAATAATTTGTTTGCTATGAAACACATTTTAATTGGTTTTTTATTGACACTTTTTGGTGCTCCTACATATGCGCAAAACAGCCCCTTAACCTTTGGTGGCGGAGAGTATGAAGTTCCACATACAGAGGATAATTGTTTAAGTGATGAAGACCGAGATGCTATTCGCGCTCAATTGAGAATTAACGTAGAGCAATTACGTGTGGATGGTAAATTAACTTCTTCGGGAGATCGGGAAGATGTTCAGTTTATTTGGCCTTTGCAAAAAGCAACGGGTTTTGAATGGAATAGTTATTATGGAATTTCTAACTATGTTGATCAAAATCCAACTCCGGCTTTAGGAGATTATTATTGCAATGAGCGGACATATGATGGGCATAAAGGAACAGATATTTTTACTTGGCCATTTCCATGGTATATGTATGAAAATGATTTGGTTGAAGTAATTGCTGGAGAAGAAGGCGTTATTATTAATAAAGCAGATGGTTTTGAGGATGATCATTGTGATTGTTACGGATCTTGGAATGCAATTTATGTTCAACATGCAGATGGTTCAGTAGCTTGGTATGGACATATGAAAAGTGGCTCTTTGACTGAAAAAGAAGTGGGAGAATCTGTGGTAGAGGGAGAGTTTTTAGGAGTTGTTGCAAGCTCCGGATGTTCAAGTGGACCTCATTTACATTTGGAGGTCTATGATTCTGAAGGAAATTTAATAGATCCGTATGCAGGTGACTGTAATGATTTAAATGCAGATTCATGGTGGGAGGATCAGGCAGAAAATAGAGTGCCAACTTTAAATACTATTTTAACACATGATGCTACACCAGAGCATGGTTGTCCGTTGGTTAATGAAGATCCGCATATGTCAAATGATTTTTATTCAGGTGATGAGGTTTTTACAGCATTCTATTTTCATGATGGTTTAGCCGGAACAACTTTTGATTGTCGAATAAAAATGCCTGATGGAACTGTTTGGAATGATTGGTCTTTTACTATAGGAACTACTTATAATGCCTCATGGTGGTATTGGTCTTGGTTTTTACCAGAAGAAGGGCCAAATGGCGTTTGGACTTTAGAAGCAGACTATGAGGGAGAAACAATAGTACACGAATTCAATTACGGTGTTTATGTTGGGGTTGATGATTGGACAGATAAAGAAGTTAAAATTATACCTAATCCTTCCAGTACAAACTTAATTGAGATTGTAGGTGTTCCAGTTGAAAATGAAATTTACTTTTATGATGCGACAGGTAAGTTAGTTAAACATATTTCAAATAGCACACAGTTAGAAATTGGTGATATTTCAGCAGGACTTTATTATGTAACTATTCAGTCTTCTAATGGTCAATTATTAGTTGAAAAATTTGTAAAGAATTAGCCGCTCCCGAAAAAGTTAAATTATACATGAATACAGAATATATTTTTAAATCAGAACGCCTTGGTTTTAGAGATTGGAACGCGTCAGATTATGAGCCATTTGCGGCAATTAATTGTGATCCTGATGTAATGGAGTTTTTTCCAAAGCAATTGTCCCTTGAGGAATCTATTGCTATGATTGAGAGAATGCAAAATGCTTATGATGATTTAGGTTATACATTTTTTGCAGTTGATTTATTAGATAATAATGAGTTTATAGGATTTATTGGGATTATAAAAGCAACATTTGAAGCTTTCTTTACTCCTTGTTTTGAAATTGGTTGGCGATTAAAAAAGTCGGCATGGAATAAAGGCTTTGCCACTGAAGGAGCAAAGGCTTGTTTGCAATATGGATTTAATAACTTAAATATGGATGTAATTCATTCCATTACCGCCGTAACAAATAAAAAATCCGAACATTTAATGACTAAAATAGGGATGACAAAAATTGGAACATTTGATCATCCAAAACTATCAAATAATGACCCTTTAAAACCACATGTAGTATATAAGGTTTCAAAGTAAAAACCACCCAAATTCAGAATGAAGAAACCATCTGACCATCTTTTTAAATTAATCAAGACATTAACCAAAAGTGAAAAGCGAGCTTTTAGGTTAAACGCAATGGCTGGGAAAGATGCCAAAAAGTATGTTGCCATTTTCGATACTATTGATAATCAAGAGGTATATAATGAGGTAGCAATTAAAGAGAAGTTTGCAAAAGAAAAATGGATTGGCCGTTTCAATGCAGCTAAAGATTATGTTTACAGAGCTTTATTGAATGACTTGGCTGTATACAATCAAAAGCATGAGCCTCAATATCAATTGGCAGACTTTTTAGTTCATATTCGTGTTTTGCAGAGCAAAGGATTTTATCAACGTTGCACAAAGTTGATTGAAAAAGCAAAAGCACTGGCAATTGAATTAGGAGATCATCTAAAACTATTAGAGCTTTTAAATTTAGAAGGGCTTAACCATCCCGGAGGAATAAATCCTAATAATGCGGAGGATATCAAAAAGCAACAATTAGGCGTTTATAAAATGCTTGAAATTGAAGCTGATTTTGAAGCCTTATATAAGCGAACCTATCAAATCAATTCACGAACAGGATATACTAATTTTGATCAGGAAGCTATTGATGCATTTGATGAAATAATGGTACTTCCATTATTGAGTAAAGATAAAATGCCAGTCACTTTTAAAGCTAAAAGGCAGTACATCAATATTCATTATTTTTATGCAAGAGGCAAGGGGCATGGGAAAGACATGCGTTATTGGATTTTAAAAGCAAAGGATTTATTTGAATCTAATCCGCAATTAATAAAACAACATGCAGTCAATTATGCAACAACCTTATTAAATCTGCAAAGTTCCTTTCTAGGTCAAAATCAATATGGGCAAGCTTTTGAAACCATTGAATTGTTGCGTTCATTTTATCCTAAAAATCAACTTAAAAAACATGAAAGATTAACCTACATCATTGAGTACGCATCTTTACATCATGAAATTATAACCTATAATAAGATGGGAGATTTTGAAAAAGCCGTGCAAGAAATTTCTCGACTTGAACATTTTTTAAATAAGCATGAGCAAGAAGTCAGTCACTCAGTAACACTGCGACATTATTATTTATTGGCACTTTCTTATTTTGGTAAAGGAGAATTTAAGCTTTGTAAACAACAGTTAAATTTAATGTTGGAATTGTCAGCTGCAGGCTTACGAGAGGATTTAAGAAAAGAAGCTAAAATGTTGATGCTTATCATTTGGATAGAAACTAAAAAGTTCGATTTATTGGAATATGAGTTAAGAGCGGAACAACGTTATTTTCAGCGCAACGGAGGAATAAATGAATTAGAGAAATTGCTCTTTAAAATGCTAAACTTTGCTTGTAACCATTTTAGTGATAGAGAAAAAGCCTTGCAAACATTAACAGCAATCAAAGAAATATTGAAAATCCAAAAATTCACACCAGGCTATTCAGAAGTTGTTCTTTGGTTTGAGGCCGAGTTAACAAATAAAACATATCCTCAATTAGTTCAACTGCGTTCGGTATAACACATTTTATGCAAATTAGAGGCTTTATGCATCACTTATAAAACCAAAAAAATGAAAGCAATTATTTATACCATATTCTTATTCACTTCAATTACGGGGCATGCTAAAATACAACCTGTCAATTCTCTAATTGGTGACAAAGGTTTTGCAGCGATTATGGGGTATTATCCAAACGGAAATTCCAATGAAAACCTTCGCGTTAAATGCCATTTACTTTATGTTGAATATTTGTTGCGACAAAAAAGCTGTGGGCATTTATCAAAGGATAAACGCAGTAAGAGGATAAATGCCCTGAACCTTTTGCACCATTATGCCATGGCTGGTAAGTATCCTAAAAACGAGTATCATGAACCCATGAGAAAACCATGCTTTATAGATGAGGAGGGGACAATTTGTGCAGTTGGATATTTGTTAGAATCAACAGAGAGTAGAGAGGTTGCTCAAGAAGTGAATGAGCAATATCAATATGCTGAAATTTATGAAATGGATCTTGCTTTTATTGAAAGTTGGGCGTTAGAAAACGGATTAACATTAGAGGAATGCGCTATGATTCAACCAACATATAACTGGAATTATACACCACTTTATCAGCGCACACTTCTTTTTTCACTGGGTACTTCATTTCGTTTAGATAAATCATACTATTCTAGATTTGACCTTTCATACGCATTTAATAATGTTTTGAAAAGAAGGTTTCGCTCATCCATTAATTTACAATGTATTCCATTGCGTAATGGAAATTATTCGGCGGCTTTAGCGTATTACAAAACAATTTACATTCGGAATAAAATTAAGGTGTTTGGCGGATTAGGAGGAGAGTTATTTGCCTTAAATAATAATGATGGATGGAATATGGTACCAGAGGTTGGGGTATCCTATCAATACATTAAAAAACGAATGGTTTTTAATACACAATTAGGTTATGCTTACCATATAGGTTTGCAAAACACTGCTAATTATACCATCAGTAGAAATGAAATATCAGCATTAGTAGGTTTAGGTTTTAGACTTTGATTGTTATTTTTAGAACATAATTATGGAACCAAAAGCGCAAGTACATGAATACGCAAAGTTTTCAACACCAATATCTATTGCGGTTGCAATACTTGTCATTGGTATAGTTTTAAAAATTATGCATTGGCCGTTCTCAGAATGGTTTCTATTAATTGGTTCAGGCGGTCTCGCATTTTTTTATCTTTTGCGGTTTTTAAGCAAACCGCAAAAAGTGTTTTTAGATTATGTGAAACTAAGTCTTGTAATCGCCTTTTCAATTCGGGCGGTAGTTGTTCTTTTTCATTTACCTGGTAAAATAATTGTGTCCATCATTTTTTTAGCCTTGTTAGGGCTCTTTGTTATAATGGGTGGTATGCCATATTTAATTGGGGAAGGAGAGGACTCAAAGACGGCATTCGAATCTAAAAACTATGCTGTTCTAATTAAGTCAGGGCTTGTTATTGTTGGCGCAACTTCAATTGTTCTTGGTGCAATTTTTAAAATCATGCATTGGCCAGGAGCTGGTCCTTTATTGGTGGTTGGATTAGTCATAACAGCAGCTTGGGCTATCGTTGATTTATTATTCACAAAGAAGTAAATTAATTTCGTTAACTCTAAATCGTTTAAGCCTATCAAATCATAATCAGCAAAGAATTAATTAACGCAAAATTAATTTTAGATTCTCTTGGAATATTAAAAAAAATGATTAATTTTCCATCACCAAAGATTAACCCGAACAATCTTTTACCCACGAAAGCTCAAATTTTATTTACATAGCATAAATTGCTGTTGTACAAGGAAATGGAGTACGCTTTTCCAACTGATCAAAATGTAATCTAGATTATTCTGGCCGTGTCTACGGGCGATATTTCTAATAGGAAATATTCGAACATTAACCCATTATGACATTTCGATTTTTCGACTTGTTGTAGACAAACCCAAAGGTCACAAGATGATTGATAGAGTCATTAAAACCGTAAAGGACGAATTAGTAGCTTATTTAGATTTGATTGGAGGTTTAGAAGAACCTGCAACCAACATTGTAGAGATATCTCACTTATTTAATTCATCAGGAGAACCTATTCCAACAGAATTAGGAATTACACTTGTGAATATTGAGGAAGATAGAATCAATCGTGCTATTGATCCGTATCTCAAAACGGATAGTGGCATCACAAGAGTTAACCCAGAATTAAAACTCAATCTTTTTGTACTCTTTTCTGCAAATTTTGACACAAATTATACCGAAGCATTAAAGTTTATTTCATATGTAGTGCGGTTTTTTCAAGGTAAAAATGTGTTTACAACCGAGAACACACCTGCTTTAGCTCCAGAGGTTCAAAAACTAATTGTAGAGCTGCATCCTATGAGTTTTGAGCAACAAAATTATTTGTGGGGTATGGTTGGAGGAAAGTACTTGCCTTCTGTATTATACAAATTCAGATTATTAGTAATACAAGAAAACACATCTACCGAAGCAGTATCTGAAATAGTAGAAATTAACGAAAATATTACATGATAAACCATGTCTAGATTTTATAAAAAACTATATCAATTTGACTTTAATCACACGTTTTACACAAACCGTGAAACAAGTGATTTTAGAATCACTCCATTTAGCGATACTGTAGCTCAAATTCGCTCAAACGGGTTGTTGTTAAAAACGCGCGATACTGGTTTTGATTTAGTTTATCAGAAATTATCAGAAATAGGCAATGCACCTTTGGTTGAAATAACAGCGGTTGAAAAGTTAATGTTTAAAATTGAGGTGAATAATCCGTCAATTTTAAATGTAACAGATCTTGGAGCGAAGTTAAATACAACAGACATTTATAATTGCCAAGCTAAATATTCTGACGCCTTGACTTTAGGCACAATAGCAACACGCCAACCTAACTTTACCGAAGAATACACCTATCCCTTTGATAAAATAACGTTTAAAATAGAGGATGTAGAAGGAAATATAGTGTATGAGGAAACGCAAACAGGTACCGTTGACCCTGATGTGCCTACAGATTATAATTTTTCTTTTTCAATCAATTTATCAGGAAGTTTAGTACAAGATTATTATACCTTAAAAACCTATCAAAGTGGTGTGCAAAAAAGCACACTTGATGTGTACATTTTTAATCGATTGTCATATCCTAATTTGATTGGAATATTTGAGTTGGAGCTTGACAGTAGCATCAATTACGCCCTAGTTCCGTATGCAGCCATTTTAACTTTAAATGCCTTGGCAACTAAATGGGCCTATCAAATCGAATTGACTAGAGATTTTACCGGAGGCAGCATGAATGTGGTGGATGGCACAGGTACAGTCATATTTACTGAGGATATGCCAACACCAGTCTACGGAATTGGAGCAACAGTAGGTTTTACATCTACTACCAGTATTACAAAAACAGAAAAACCAATTGCAGATTTTAAGCTAGTAGTAACCTCTCCTGGTTTGGATGTTACGCTTGAAAAACTGCCCAACCCTACACACAATAATTTGAATTCAATTGTTTATTTAAAAATATAATATAAAAATCAAAACCTATGCCTAGTACGTATAAAACACCCGGTGTCTATGTTGAAGAAATATCGACACTTCCGGCTTCCATAGCACAAGTGGAAACAGCCATTCCAGCTTTTATAGGCTTTACAGAAAAAGCCTCAAAACAAGGAAAAGAAGTTTATAATGTTCCAACAAGAATTAAATCCTTATTAGAGTATGAGGAGTATTTCGGAAAGGGAGAAGAATCGCCAACTGTAGATGTTACTTTGAATTCAGAAAATGGAATCGAAGGAGTTGAAATCAATTATAATTTTGCGCTCTACAATAGCATGAAAATGTTCTTTTCAAATGGAGGTGGCCCTTGCTATATTGTTTCGGCGGGTGATTATAATACGGCATCTGGAGATTATTTTTCCAATTTATCTACAGCATTAACTTCACTTAGAAAAAAGGATGAACCAACATTAATTCTATTTCCTGATGCTGCAATTTTGTCGACCTCAAGTAAGACTGAATTAGGAGATTTGCAACAACAGGCATTAAAACAATGTAATGATTTGCAAGATAGGTTTTGCATTTTCGATTTATACAATGGCGATAAAGAATTAAATGAATCTGATACAGATGGAGCTACTCCTGATTTAGCATTTAGAAATAAATTAGGAAGTCAGTACCTTAAATATGGTGCGGCTTATTACCCGTTCATTAGAACAAGTTTAAAATTTGATTTTACCTATGAAAATTTAGGTACAGTTACTAAATCAGGTTCAGCAACGAACTTGGCGGCCATCAGCACATCTAATACAGCCATTGTTAATTATGAAAATGTATTGACTGATGATACAGCAATGTTTACATTAATTAATGGAGTGTGGGACGGAGTTGAAGAAGAGTATATCATAGATTATAGTGGTGTAGCTTTGTTAAACGTTGATCGATTAAAGGAAAGCACACGCTATTTAGGTTTCGATTTAGTTCCTGAAGAGTATGATGTGTCAACTCAGGTAAAAGCAGAAAATCAAATTAAAGCTCGTATTCACTTTATTGCCGACATGATAACCAATTTTATTGGCTTATCGGTTACAGATAATAATGATGAAGATGGTGATCCTAGTACTAAGTTTTATTTAGAGGAAACTCATAAAGAATACATAGATAAAGATAGTAGCCGTTTGTATGAGGTGATTAAACTGCTTTATTTTTATGATCAAACTTATTCAATCGAGGGTGTACTGGCAAATACAATTGCGGCTGATCCTAAGGAAGTAACACCTCTAATTAGTTTTCCTGCAACAGGAACTTTCAATAAGGCAGATGCATCTACCATCACTTATAATTTAACAGGAGTGATAATTTCAGATGCTACTATTGCTGCAGGTTCAATTTATGGAGCTGGAGATGCGTCAACAGCAAAGAAGAAAGCCGTAGCAGCAGCAACTGCATCTTTAAGTGCTTTAAACGAACTATTTGCTGAAATGGTAAGTATTTACCAAGCGTTTGAAGCGGAAATAAAATTGAGAAAAGAGAATCTAGAAATTCTATTGAGAGAATCTAATCCTATTTATGGGAATATTGTTAAGGCTGTTATCGCTGAAGGAATAATCCTTCCTCCAAGTGGAGCAATTGCAGGAGTATATGCTGCTGTTGATAATGAAAGAGGTGTATGGGTAGCTCCAGCAAATAGAAGCCTGAGTTCAGTAATGGGGCCTGTAGTTAATATTACTGCAGAAGATCAAAGCGGATTGAATGTGGATGCTACATCTGGTAAATCTATCAATGCCATCCGATCATTTACAGGAAGAGGTACACTTATTTGGGGAGCAAGAACAACTGCTGGTAATAGTAACGAATGGAGATATGTTCCGGTAAGAAGACTCTTTAATATGATTGAAGAATCTGTGAAAAAGGCGACTGAATTTGTTGTTTTTGAACCAAATGATAAGAATACTTGGGTTCGAACCAAAGCAATGATTGATAATTTCTTGAATTCAATTTGGAAAGCTGGAGGTTTGGCTGGTGCAAAGCCGGAACATGCTTATATCGTTAAGGTTGGTCTGGGTGAAACTATGACGGCGCAAGATATCCTAGAAGGTAGAATGATTGTTGAAATTCATTTGGCAGCAGTACGACCAGCTGAATTTATCATACTAAGATTCATGCATAAACTGCAAGAATCATAAATGAATGCAGTTAATACCTTATTGCCTAATGATGGTATAGGGTTTAGAATAAAATAAAATTGAACATTAATAGTATTAAATAAATAAAAATATGGCAACTAATTATCCAATAACAGCATTCCATTTCAAGGTTGAATGGGGCGGAGCTACGGGCGCATTTACAGAGGCATCTGGATTAAATTTAGAGCATCAAGTAGTGGAGTATCGAGATGGATTGAGTAAAACATACTCAACCATTAAAATGCCAGGAATGAATACCAACGGCGAGATAACACTTAAACGTGGAATTTTTAGAAAAAACAATGAGTTTTATGATTGGTGGAATACGGTTTCAATGAATGAAGTTGAAAGACGCGATATCACGGTTAGCCTTTTAGATGAAAATCACGAGGCAACAATGGTGTGGAAATTCACAAATGCTTGGCCTTCTAAAATTGAAGGAGCAAGCTTAAATTCAACAGGAAATGAAGTTGCGATTGAGACCATTACTTTGGTTCATGAAGGTATGACCATATCCAATGATTAATGAGTTTGTTATTTGAAAGGCCTCCTTCTGGTTTTCATTTTGCCGTAATTTTTGAACTATTACCTCAATCGCCTAGTGATTTTAGGTTTCAAGAGGTTTCAGGACTAACTATTACGGTTGAAACAGAAGATTTTAAAGAAGGAGGTGAAAATAGGTTTACGCATAAACTCCCCAAGAAAACCAGTTACGGTTCACTTGAATTGAAGAGAGGCTTGTTTAAGGGCTCGTTCATTGTGGATTGGTGCAGAGATGCGATAGAGAATTTCAAATTCGAACCCGTAAATATTACCATTATGCTCTTGAATGATCTGCATTTACCAATTGCCGGCTGGTATGTTGTAAATGCATATCCTACAGAATGGAGTACATCTGGTTTTAATGCGCAATCGAGCGATTTAGTTATTGAATCAATTAAACTCAATTATTCCTATTTCAACACCTTAAGAATTTAATAAAAATGCCATTAGAAATAAAAGAAATAGTGATCACTGCAAATGTTAGTGAATCTGCAGAAGCTGAGGCGACTGAGAGTGGAGGAGCTAATTCTGCTGGCGAAAATCGAGCGGAATTTATTGCAGATTGTGTTGAGCAAGTACTGGAAATTCTAAGCGAAAAAAATGAACCCTGATGAGTGGTAAATTAGAAAAGTTAACAATATTATCATTTGAATTGTCGGAACAACAAGTTTCCGATACTTCATATGTTGCGTTAATTAATCCGGAACAACTGGTAACTGAAACTAGTATTAAGTACGAAGAGAAGAAAACCAAGGGGAACAAGAGTAAACAGCAAAATTTCAGTGGGACTAGTGCTCCTAAAGTGAGTATCAAATTTTTATTTGATAGCACTGGAGTGATCAAACAAGATAACCACGAAATCTCTTTTAGCCTTAGTGGAGGATTGAATACTGCAGGAAGTTCAACCGATTCAATTTTGGGTAAAAAACCAAATGGAGGAACAGTTGATGAACAAATTACAGCCTTTAAAAATGCCACACTAAAGTATAGTAAGGGGGCGCATGAGCCTAAGTATGTTACTCTGGTTTATGGTGGTTGGATTTTTGACGGACGCTTAACAAATCTTAAAATCACTTATACCTTATTTGGTTCAGATGGTTATGCTATTCGGGCAGTGGGAGATGCGACGTTTGTAGAAACTGTTCCTAAAGCACAAGAGGCAAAATCAAAAGATGATCAGTCTCCTGATTTAACCCATATAAGAACCGTTCAAGAAGGAGATACGCTTCATCTTATGTGCCAGAAAGTTTACAAGAATCCAAAACTATATTTGGAGGTTGCACGTGTGAATAATTTGAGTAATTATAGAAAATTAAGCGTTGGAGAAAAATTATTTTTTCCACCAATAAAGGACTTAAGTTAAATGAGCGAAACTTTAGCAAATAATATCACTAAAGAGGCACAGGTGCCGCACAGCTTTGAAATTTATCTGAGCGACTCTCCAAATAAAGAGGGAGAAGTAGTGGGGGCAGTGAATGAACCATTCTATATCTTGATTGGCAAAATGGCAAATAAAATTGCCTATGCAAAGCTCTTAATTGAAGATGGTGATGTGGTAACACAGGACTTTCCAATTAGCAATGAGGATCAATATGCACCAGGAAAATTCATCACCATTAAAATGGGAGATGTAAATGGAATGGAAACCGCCTTTAAAGGGATGATAGTGAAACATGGCATAAAAATTAAAAAGAACAGAAAATTACATTTGACAATTGACTGTAGAGATAATGCTGTGGCAGCCACAACTCAAACCAAAAGCAAATATTTTGCAGAGGACACACTTGATTCAGATGCGTTTAAGGAATTATTGGGAGAATATAAGAAAGGACAGGATGCCTTAATTGATGTGTCTGGAATTGAAGATACAGATGTAGAGCATGAAGGCCTAGTGCAATACAACTCAACTGACTGGGATTTTATAGTCAAACGTGCAAATGCGGCAGGTCAATTGGTTTATACTGATAATGGTGTATTTACAACAGTTACACCAACAGTGGCAAGTACGGCTGATTATACCTTGCTTTTTAGTGATGAACTATTGGAGTTCGAAGCCGAAATTGATGCGAAATCGCAATTTAAAGAAGTTGTTTTAAACGCCTGGGACTCCTCAAAACAAGAGATTAATACAGAAGAGTTGTCCAATTTAACGGGAATTGATCTTGAAAAACCTGGAGACATCAGTAATGAAGATCTTTCGGCTTTATTTAATGAAGATGGTTTAAAGATCAATTATCCAGGGCACCTTGTAGCTGGTGATTTAAAGAACTTTGTAAAGACAGAACTCATTAAATCTAAGTTAGCAAGAGTAAGAGGTAGAGTGTCTTTTGTGGAATCTACATTAGTGAGTCCACAAAAGACGATTGAACTGCAAGGTGTGGGGA
>CAKZPK010000190.1 GCA_937139035.1 uncultured Crocinitomix sp.
ATCATTTGTTTACTCATTGCTAATGTTAACGGATGTAAACGTGTACCTGATCCTCCTGCTAAAATAATTCCTTTCATGTGTTCTAATTTTACGAATTACGCTAATTTGGCGAATTTAGCGAATTTATCTATTTTTTGAGTTTACTATTCTTTTATAGGTTAAGGATGGTGTGCCAAAATTAATCAACATTCTCAACTCCATATTTGAGCATTTTAAATAATTCTGCAATTGCGCATAAAACACCGAAGGCATCTGATGAACTGCTTTTAATTCAATAATAATTTTATCATAACAAATAAAATCTGCCCTGTATTGCTTTTTTAATTTTTCACCTTCATAATACAAATCTAATTTCACTTGTCGTTTGTAAGGAATTTTTTGAACTTGAAACTCTTTTTCTAAAACCTCTTCATACACTGCTTCCAAAAATCCAGGTCCCAAGGCACAATGCACTTTCATACAAGCACCAACAATAGCATAGCTTTAGTCTTTATAAATTATTTTGTAGGGGTCATTCATTTTCAATTCGTTTAATTCGCGTAATTCGTGTTAATTCGAATATTGCTTCTCATAATAACTCGCATAGGCTCCTGAAGTAACATTATCCAACCATTTTTGATTGTCTAAGTACCAGTTTACAGTACGTTCTAGACCTTCTTCAAATGTTACTGAAGGCTTCCAACCTAATTCTGTATTGATTTTTGTGGCATCAATGGCATAACGTAAATCGTGCCCAGGTCGGTCTTTGACGTAGGTAATCAATTGCGCAGAAGTTCCAGCTGGACGACCTAATTTTTCGTCCATTATTTGACACAATAATTTTACTAAATCAATGTTTTGCCATTCGTTAAAACCTCCAATATTGTAAGTATCGTGATTTTTTCCTTCATGAAAAACCAAGTCAATGGCTACGGCATGGTCCTCAACAAACAACCAATCGCGCGTATATTTTCCATCGCCATACACTGGTAATGGTTTGTTATTGATTATATTATTGATGAACAATGGAATCAACTTTTCTGGGAAATGATAAGGTCCGTAATTATTTGAACAATTTGTAATTACATAGGGCAAGCCATATGTTTCACCATAGGCTCTTACAAAATGATCTGAACTCGCTTTGGAAGCCGAATAAGGTGAATTAGGATCATAGGCTGTTCTTTCGGTAAACAAACCCTCTGTACCTAAACTTCCATACACCTCATCGGTACTGATGTGGTAAAAACGTTTGCCTTCTGGGTTTTCTTTCCAAATCGTTTTAGCGGCATTCAATAAATTCATGGTACCGATTACATTGGTTTTTACAAACGCCAACGGATCAGTAATGGAGCGATCCACGTGTGATTCGGCTGCTAGATGCAACACCCCATCAAACTGATGTTCTGCAAATAAGGCGTCGATAAACGTTGCGTCTACAATATCGCCTTTCACAAAGGTGTAATTGGGTGCTTTTTCAATATCAGCGATATTTTCTAAATTCCCAGCATAGGTCAAAGCATCTAAGTTATAGATGTGGTAATTAGGATACTGATTCACAAATCGTCTCACCACATGAGATCCAATAAATCCGGCGCCACCGGTGATTAGTATTTTTTTCATTTTTTTATTTTTTGCCACTAAGGCGCTAAGACACTAAGTTTTATTTTATAACAATAATAAATCGTAATTCGTATTTCATATATCGTAAATCACTTCATACATTTCTGCAAACTCTCTCGATATTCGGGCACTTCTATGGCAAAGGTATTTGTTATTTTTGATTTGTCCAATAAGGAATATTTTGGTCTGCGAGCAGGCGTGGGATAATCGGCACTCGGAATGCCCGTTATTTCGCATTGAAACCCTCCTATTTCTTGAATGGCTAAAGCGAATTCGTACCAACTGATTTCTCCTTCATTGGAATAATGATAAATTCCTGCTTGCCAATTCGGATGCTTAATAATGGTTAGGATTGTCTGAGCTAAATCTGCGGCATAAGTGGGACTGCCTATTTGGTCGTTCACCACATTCAGACTATCACGTTCCTCCATCAAACGAGACATTGTTTTAACAAAATTATTTCCAAAACGAGAATACACCCATGATGTTCTTAAGATAATGGCATTAGGGTTTTCACGAATACAGGCTTGCTCTCCAGCTAATTTAGTTTGTCCGTATACATTGATAGGTCCAGTGGCTGCCTCTTCGGAAAGGGCACTATTCGAATTGCCATCAAATACATAATCGGTTGATATGTGTACTAATTGACATCCATTAGAATGACTCCATTGTGCCAAAACCGCCACCGCTTTATGATTTAAAATATCTGCTAATTCGGTTTCCGATTCGGCTTTATCCACAGCCGTATAGGCAGCACAATTGATGATGATTTGGGGTTGTATTTCATCCAAGACATTGGAAATGATATTCAACTTACTTAAATCCAATAGCGTTCTATCGGCAAACACCCAATCCAATTGCGAATAGCTAGGTGCTAACACCTTCAATTCACTTCCTACTTGGCCTGTTGCGCCTGTTACTAGTATTTTTTTCATTTTTCTTGCCACGAAGTCGCTAGGGCGCAAAGTTTATTTTTTATATATTATTACTTATTCTTTACTTCGAAAATCGAAAATCAAATATTTCTTGACACTAAAAGTCGTATATGAAAATTCAAGAAAGTCGCTTCATTGATGAATTCAATATTATTTGTTCAAATTGGCTAATTAAAAACCACTATTACAGTCTAAAAACAACGGCAAGATTTGATCTTTTTCCGAAACAATAGCTGTTTTTAAATCGATGCCCCAGTCAATATTTAAAAAAGGGTCATCAAAACGAATGCCGCCTTCACTTGCTTTGTTATAGAATTGATCGCATTTGTAAAGCACGACTGCGGTTTCACTGATCACCGAAAAGCCGTGTGCAAAACCTTGCGGAATCAATAATTGTTTTTTGTTCTCAGCCGATAGACGAAGTGCAAAATGCTGGCCGTAAGTAGGAGAAACCTTTCTAAGATCAACTGCCACATCCATAATTTCACCTTCTAGTACGCGTACCAATTTGGTTTGTGCAAACGGCGGATTTTGATAATGCAAACCTCTTAATGTCCCTTGTTTGGAGAACGACTGATTGTCTTGTACAAAAGTGATGTGAATGTCTGCTTCTTCTAGCTTTTGCTGGTTATACGATTCCATAAAATAGCCGCGTTCGTCTTCAAATACTGTGGGATTGATAATGACTAAATCTTGTATTGGGGTTGTTTCTATATTCATTGTAATTTATTGTCTGTTGTTGGTTCGTTATGCGTTGTTCCTTGTTCCTTTTTAGTTGTTCAAATTTAATTATTAATTTTAATATTGAATAACGAATATTGAATTTTAAATGTTCAATTTATGCTATAGACTCTTTGGTAAATTTTTAAACATATAAGTCATATAAGGTAATATAAGAAAGGCGCTGCGCTTGGTTTAAGTTCATATAAGTTTAGAATTTCTCTCTTGACTCAGAACTCCTAACTCATTACGCTTTTTATAGCACAATGTTTCGCAACGTTTTCTCGAAGTTTCACTATGTTTTATTTTTACATATTGGCTAATTGACTTAATTGCTAATTGGCACATTGTCTAATTGACTCATTAACTAAACAAATACCGCTGTAATCACCGAAGCAATTCTTTCGCGATCGTTATCAGTAAGGTTGGAGCCGGAAGGCAAACACAGGCCGTTTTCAAATAGGGTTTCAGCTACGTTGCTTCCGTAATACGGATAGTTCTCAAAAATGGGTTGTAAATGCATAGGTTTCCACAAAGGGCGAGACTCGGTATTTTCGGCTTCAAGTGCTAAGCGTAAGGTTTCAGCTGTTATACCGTTGGTTTTTGTGGCATCTATAGTAATGGCGCTTAACCAGTAATTAGCAAAATAATCGTCATTTGGAGTAGAAAACACATCCACACCATCAATCGATGCAAAAACTGCTACATAAAAATCGTGCATTTGTCTTCGTGAGGCAACATGTTCGTCTAAGACTTCTATTTGACCTCTTCCTATTCCGGCACAAATATTACTCATGCGGTAATTGTAACCAATATGGCTGTGTTGGTAATGTGGCGCGTTGTCTCTTAATTGCGTAGCATAGAAAATGGCTTTTTATTTTAGTGCTGCTGTATGCGTTACTATGGCTCCGCCACCTGAAGTGGTGATGATTTTATTGCCGTTAAATGACAAAATACTTATATCACCAAACGTTCCACATTTTTGATCTTTATAGGAACTGCCTAAAGCGGAAGCAGCGTCTTCTAAAACAGGAATTTGATATGTGCTAGCTACTTTTCTTATTGCGGCTACTTGATATGGCACACCGAATAAATGTACAGCGATAATCGCTTTTGGTTTTTTTCCTTTTTGAATGTTATCTTGTATCGCTTGTTCTAAAGCTTGAGGGCATAGTCCCCAAGTATTGGTTTCGCTATCTACAAAAACAGGCGAAGCACCTAAATATAAAATGGGATTCGCTGACGCAGAAAAAGTCATGGTTTGACAAATTACAGCATCACCCGCTTGTACACCTAATAAAATTAACCCTAAATGAATGGCAGCTGTTCCTAAACTTAAAGCGCCAACATGAACTTCATTACCTAGATAGTTTTCTAAGTCTTTCTCAAAACCATTTACATTAGACCCCAATGGCGCTAACCAATTCGCATCAAATGCCTCTTGGATGTAGTGCTGCTCGGTGCCTCCCATGTGGGGAGAAGAAAGCCAGATTTTTGAATGCGACATTAGTTTTATTATACTAAATCAATTGAAAAAAAGTGTCAATGTGATATTCCTTTAATTTTTAATATAGAAGTAAATGTCAAAATAATAATTTTAAAATCTAACCAAATAGATTTACGATGCAAATAATCTACCTCTAATGCTACTTTTTGCTCAATTGAAATTTCATCACGACCGTTGATTTGAGCCCATCCAGTAATACCTGGTTTAAGTTTGTCAACATTAAATCTAACTCTTAAATTCATCAAATCTTCTTGATTATATAAAGCCGGACGCGGTCCTACAAAAACCATTTCTCCTTTCAAAATATTAATCAAATTTGGTAATTCATCAATACTTAATTTACGAATAATTCCTCCGCATTTCAAAAGATACTGCTTAGGATTTTCTAATAAATGGGTAGCTACATTAGGAGTATTATTTTTCATGGAACGAAATTTATAAATTTCAAAAAAAGTAAAATCCTTACCAACTCGCTTTTGTTTAAAAAAAATAGGAAAACCATCTTCAATAATTATTAAAAGTGCTACTAATAAAAAAAATGGAAGAAGTAATAATAAGCTTACTAATGCAATAATTCTTGATACCATTAATTATTTTTTTAATTTATTTATGAAATTATTTTCTAAACTATCAAATAACATTTTTTTTGAAAAATTATGTTCATAGTATTGTTTAGACTTCATTTGCATTTCAATTATTTTGTTTTGAGGTAAATTTTTCAACAAAACCGCTTTCTCTGATAACAATTTTGGATTTCCAGCATTTACTGCAAAACCACATCCGCTTTCATTTACGATAATATTTCCTTCTCCATTAAGTGAACCTAAAATAATTTTAGAAGCAGCCATATAAGCTTGTATCTTAGCAGGTACCGTCAATGAAAACACAGGTTCATCTTTTAAAGATACAAGCATCACATCGGCTTTATTAAAAAACCCAGGCATGGTTTCAATTGGATGTCTACCTACTAAATAAACATTAGTAAGTTGCCTTATTTGTATCTGTTCTTTTATCCAATCTAACTTTCGTCCTTCACCAACAATAATCCAATTAATATCATCACTTAATGTTAATTCTGCAACTTTAATTATTGTTTCAAAATCTTGAGACTCACCAACATTACCAGCAAACATTATATTAAATCCACTTGGCAAATCTGGAATAATCAAAGATTTATTTATATCATCATTAATAAAAATATCTTCTGCCCAATTTGGTAAATAAACAATTTCTTTATTTTTATCAATGAGTTTTTCTTTTATTGATTTTTCAAAATATTTTGAACTAATCAATATAACATCGGATTGATTGTAGATTTTTTTTACAATATTATCAATCAATCCAATAATTGTAGGATTTTTAAAATTACTCGCAGCTAATATACTATCTGGCCACAAATCCAGCACCCATAAATACAACGGAATTTTAAATTTTTTCTTTAACCAAATACCTGGAAAAGCCATCGTAACTGGAGATAATTGTTGGACAAATATTAAATCATATTTATCTCTTATCCTAAAAACACATGTAAAATAAGAAAAAAAAACAAACGATATGTAATTTAATATCAAATGAATTCCTTTTCCATTTTTTCTTGGATAAATAGGTGTTCTTATTATTTTAGCTCCATGTATAACTTCCTTATTTTTTTTAAAAAAACCATACCCTTTATAAAATTTACCTTCAGGATAATTTGGTTTCCCAGTTAGAACCGTTACTTCATGTCCTCTTTTCACAAAATCAAAAACTATATCATTTCCTTTGAAAGTTTCTGGATAAAAATACTGTGAAATAAATAAAATTTTCATAAAAGAATTATTCTCTCCAAACCGTTCTTTTAACATAATCGGTATAGCTCAATATGATGCGAACCATTTTACCAGAAACGTTAGGCATAGAATAATCCGCAACAGATCTAAAATTGCGTTCAACTCCTCTTTTCTGTGATTGAAGCTGAACTAATCCTTGCATGATACGTTCTGGATTTAACCCTACCAACATTACTGATGCTTCTTCCATTGCCTCTGGCCTTTCGTGTGCTTCACGAATGTTTAAGGCAGGAAAATTTAGTATCGAAGATTCTTCAGATATCGTCCCACTATCCGATAAAACAGCAAAAGATTTCATTTGCAACGCATTGTAATCATTAAAACCCATAGGTTTTAAAAACTGAATCTCAGGTCGCATTTCAATCTGTTTGGTATCAATCATTTTTTTAGTTCGTGGGTGCGTACTCACAATAATTGGGTAGCCATATTTTTCAGCAATTAAATTTAAACTATCCATTAGTCCTTTAAAATTTTTATCGCTGATAATATTTTCTTCTCTATGCGCAGAAACCACAAAGAATTTATTTTCTTCTAGATTTAACTTCGTTAGTATATCCGACTTGCTAATTTCAGGCAGATAATGATGTAACACCTCATACATTGGCGAACCCGTCTTGATTATTCTATCGGCAGGTAATCCTTCACGAAGTAAATATTCTCTAGCAATAGAGCTATACGTCAAATTTATATCAGAGACATGATCAACAATTTTTCGATTGGTTTCTTCTGGAACTCTCTGGTCAAAACAACGATTTCCTGCCTCCATATGAAAAATTGGGATGTGACGCTTCTTAGCAGGTATCGCACACAAACAACTATTAGTATCTCCTAAAACTAAAAAGGCATCAGGTTGTTCACTAGCTAACAATGGATCTATCTTTATCAATATTTGCCCCACCGTTTCTGTAGCTGTAGCTCCAGCTGCATCCAAAAAGAAATCAGGTTTACGAATTCCTAAATCATCAAAAAATATTTGATTCAATTCGTAATCGTAGTTTTGACCTGTATGAACTATAATATGTTCAATGGCTAGTGAATTATCTAAAGCAGCCATTACCCTTGACAATCGAATTATTTCGGGACGTGTCCCTACAACAGTCATAACTTTTAATTTTTCTTTCATTTCAATATTAATTAATTCTTAAAAAGAATTTCAATTATACATTTTCAAAATAAGTATCTGGATCTTTTGGGTCATAAAATTCATTAATCCAAAAATTTGTATACAATATTTCGTCCCCAATGTTTTTAATATTATGGGTATACCAAATGGGCATATCGACATAAGAAGGAGCATCTCCATCTAGATAAAAATCTAATACTTCATCTGTCCCAATGCGTCTTAATTGAATTAAAGCTTTTCCTTTGATTACTGCAAAACGTTCAATTTTTCTAGTATGATAATGATTTCCTCTAGTAATACCTGGAACAGTTGTAGAAAAAGAAACCTGTCCTCCTACTCCTAAACGAATTATTTCTACAAATGAACCTCTATCATCTGTATGTTCTACTAATGAAACAGGGAAATGAGTAGCAATGTCCATATAACAGCGGAAAGTATTGAACAAATTCAATTCAAAAGTAGTATCAATTGAAGGTATAATGCCTTTTTCTTGATATTCTAATTTATATTTTTCTAATACATGTAAAATTTCAGACACCTTAGCTGTTGCCGTATATGGTACCATCATTTCAGCTTTACTATTTGCATTTCTTATTTCAGAAAGTAGCACCTCTACAAGTTCACCAACATAAATTAACTTCAACTCGCCATCAACTGCAATAGTTGGTGTTTCGTTATGAGCTAATTTATGGCAAAAAGTCGCGATAACCGAATTGTAATTAGGATGTCCAAAAGGACCGAATACGTTGGAAATAATTAAACCAGTAAATTTTCCGCCTGATTCTTGTGACCAATTGTATAACAATTCGCGCGCCGCTTTTTTTGATTTCCCATATTCATTGTCTCTTTCTTCTTGGGTTGAAGAAGAAAATAATACATGCGCCTTAGTTTGAGTACACTCTAATGCATTTACTAACTTTTGAGCTAACCCAATATTCGTATCATAAATTACTTTTGGATCATTATGTCGATTCATAGCTGCTAGATGAACAATCACATCGCACTGCTTTACAAATTTTTCAAGTTGTTGCTGATCTGAAAAATAGTCCTTATTAAAAGGTATTCTTTCAAACTCCTCTGGATGTAATCCAAGGGTATTGTACAAATGAGTCCCGACAAATCCTGCTTGTCCTGTAATTCCTATTTTTAACATCTATTCTTTTGTAAAGTAGTCTGTCGGGTATCGAGATTCATCATCTATTTCTCCTAAGTAATAATCCGACATAACCACTAATTTTGATTTTTCTTCTAGTGCTTGTATACTACTTACATAACCAGCAGGAACGTGCAAAACATCAAGTGTTTCTGATTTTAAAATATATTCTAATCTTGGTAATGAATCATTAGGTTTTTCCCAATTGTCAATAGCAATCAATTGAATTTTGAAACGACCTTGAACAGCACTAAACCATCGTTGCTCTATTTTATGTCCTTGCCAAGCTCTAATAAAATCAACCGAATGATTTTCTATAACATACATTCTTTTAATGCTTGACGTATCAAAATCATTGTTGTAAAATAATTGTCCTCGTTGGTCTTGATGGCAATTACCTGAAATTAAAGTAGGTTTCATTTATAAATTATCCTGGCATTTGCGTTACCTCTTCACCAAAAATTTCTTTTCGAATTAAGGGCAACTTTGATAACAATTGCTTCATCCCTTCTACATCCTGTTGTGTAGTATTGTGCGAATGATAATCCTCAATTAACGAAACATCCTGCTCTCCTTCTGAAAAATATTGTGCATAATTCAAATCACGATTATCAGCAGGAATTCTATAAAAATCCCCCATGTCTTCCGCTTTTACCATTTCTTCTCGTGTACACAACGTTTCGTATAACTTTTCACCGTGTCGGGTTCCAATAATTTTGATTTCAGTATTTGCATTACATAATTCTTTCAATGCTTGAGCTAAATCTCCAATGGTTCCGGCGGGGGCTTTATTTACAAACAAATCTCCAGAATTACCATGTTCAAAAGCAAACAAAACCAATTCTACCGCTTCATCTAATGACATTAAAAAACGAGTCATTTTTGGATCGGTGATGGTAATTGGATTTCCTTCTTGAATTTGTTTTAAAAACAGAGGAATTACAGATCCTCGAGAAGCCATTACATTGCCATAACGAGTTAAACAAACTGTAGTATCGGTTAAATTTCTTGAAGCAGCTACGGCTACTTTTTCCATTAATGCTTTAGAAATGCCCATAGCATTAATAGGATAAGCTGCTTTGTCTGTACTCAAACAAATCACCTTCTTGACTTTGTTGGCTCCTGCAGCATCTATTACATTTTGGGTACCCAAAACATTCGTTTTTGTAGCTTCTAATGGAAAAAATTCGCAAGATGGGACTTGCTTTAAGGCAGCAGCATGAAATACATAATCTACTCCACGCATAGCACGTTCTACACTATTGTAATCACGAACATCACCAATATAAAATTTGAGCTTATCATTTTTTAATTGATTACGCATGTCGTCTTGTTTTTTCTCATCACGAGAAAAAATACGAATTTCGCTAAAGTGGTTGGTATGCAAAAAACGATTTAGAACCGCATGTCCGAATGAACCAGTACCTCCTGTTATGAGTAATGTCTTATTTTCTATCTTCATTATGGATTAATTTTAAAAATCGTATTTTTCTCTTTTTGCGTTGGGTAATTGATTAATACCGCTTTATAAGGTCCTTTAAAAACAAAAAGACTTCCTGCAGCCACCCCGATTACGCCATGTTTATCAATCACTTTTTCAATATCTGAAAGGGTACCAGCTCCCCCTAAAACAGTTAAAGGGATTGAAATGACTTCGGCAATTTTATCAATTAAGTTGAGATCATAGCCTTTCATTACACCATCTTGGTCAATCGAATTGATTACTATTTCTCCAGCACCTAACTGCTCTACATCTTGGGCAAATTTAACCGGATTAATCCCAGTAACTTTTTTACCATTATGGGTATATACTTCATAGCCTCCGAAGAGTTTCTTTTTAACATCAAGTACCACTATTACACTTTGAGACCCTACTCGATCTGCAATTTGGGTAACTAATTCTGGATTTTGAATTACAGCACTACTTAAAGCTATTTTTTCAATTCCTAAACCAAATATCTTTTGAGCTTGCTCTACAGTCTTCACTCCCCCACCATAACACAATGGCATACGGGACTGATTGGCTAATTTTTCAATCAGTACATAATCTGGCTCTCTATTCAATGTAGTAGCATCTATATCAAAAAAAGCCAATTCATCTACTTCTTTTTCATTAAATATGCGCACTGCATTTATTGGATCTCCAACATATTTGGGAGCTTTAAAGTTCACTGTCTTTACTAAACCCTTGTCGTGAAGTAATAAACTAGGAATGATTCTAGGTCGCAGCATACTTATAATTTTGCAAAGTTATGTAATAATTTTTCTCCGTATTGGTGGCTTTTCTCTGGATGAAATTGAATTCCATATACATTATTGGAATTTACTGCCGAAGTAAATGGAATTCCATAATCAGAAATCGCAATACTATCCACAGCATTATTGCATTTAAAATAAAAGGAATGTAAAAAATAGAATATAGCTTCTTGTTCTAACCCTTCAAATAAAGGTTGCCCTTTTATTGGACTCACATCGTTCCAACCCATGTGGGGCAACTTCGTGCGTTGCTGAATTAGACCCTCATCAAATTTAAGAATATCTGCATCGATCCATTTTAAACCTTCAGAAGTTCCTTCATCACTTCTATTGCCCATCATCTGCATACCCACACAAATTCCAATTATTGGTATTTTATTTTCCAATACCAACTCGTCTAATTTGTTGCGCATGCCAGAATTATTCAATTGCGCCATAGCATAATCAAAAGCTCCTACACCTGGCAAAATTAACTTTTGAGCATCATCTAAATCGGCAGCTGTTTTAGCGATTTTTGTTGGAATATCTAATCGTTTATAAACATTTTGAAAAGCAAAAATATTACCAACTCCGTAGTCTATTAATGTAATCATCTAAATAATCTTTTTTCTAACCCTAACTTTGTCATTACCTTAGCTCCTAGCCCTATTAATTTAATTTTAGTTTTATAATTGTGGAATGTTTTATTTTCTCCATCGAAAATAGCTTGTAACTCCGGTCTTGTTAAATCTAGCTTATCCGCTACATAATCAAACTCTTTTTGTAAAAATTCTTCTGATAATTCGGGTTTTGAAATACGTTCTAAGGCTTCTTCTCTTGTCATCTGCCCAGTCAAAATCAAACTGGAAAAATGGGCACGTCTTTTCTCAAAGCCAAATTTTCTTGGCAACCAAAAATCCTCATAAAATCTCGTAAAACGAGATTCATGGTGCTTGTGTTGAAAAGATTCCCATCCAAATCGATCAAATAAAAACTGTTCCACATCTTTTTTAATAAATGGAACTAAATTCAAAGGTTTAAATACCTGCATACCTAGAGCATACCTGTAATAAATTTTATAAGTTAAAATATCTACTAATGGAAATGATTTTAAAGGTCGCTTTCCAAATTTTGAGTGGATATCTTTGACCAACATCGTGTCTATACCAGGAAAACCGCCCCATTCTTCAGGTTCACGACAACATTCGGTAGAAAAATTACCTCCAGTAAGTACATACTTTATCTTATTTTTTCTAGCAAATTTGTATAAGCCTGAAAAAAAAGCATAATCTTGAGGTAAGTCTTGATCAGCAATTTGAGATTTCAAAAAGGCGACTTGCAAATCTTTCATCTCTTCCCAATTGATTACTTCTGTATACAAATCCAAACCCAAACCGTTACACAATTTTTCAATATTACCCACTGCTCGATCGGTATTCCAACCAGCATCTACATGAAATAACAACGGACGTAGCCCCATAATTTCTTTAGCAACATAAGCAACATAAGAGCTATCTAAACCTCCACTCAAACCAATGATACAATCAAAATCCCTATTTTTACCATCGGCTTTGATTTTTTCAGCTGTTAGCATTAATTCATTATATCCCTTTTCATCAGTATGCCAGTTTGGCAAAATAGTCTCGATATAATTGGTGTAATAATCACTTTCGCCTTTTTTATTAAAAACAATGGTGGGGTCTGAGGTATCCATTATTGTTTTGGTACAAATTTGATATGTTCGAGTATTCATTTTATTTATTATTAAATTTTCTAAAAATTAATTGAATAAGAGATTTCAAAAAAACAATTCTTGATTTTATTTTGAATATTAATTTTCTATTTACGACACTTGCATTAGATCCGTGAATTCTTCTTTCTAAAGTAATGTCATTAGAATGCAAATTAGATTTAATCAAATTAGCCGCTATAGCCATCCATAAATCATGTGATTCCACGTAATCAGGCATAGGTAAAATAATTTTCTTAAATTCACTTTTAAATGCCATTGCACAACCATAATAATTTGTTTTGCCTTTAAAAATATCTATAATATTATTTAAATATTTAAAAGAATTAATTTCATCAACGCCATCAATTTTAAATTCTATTTTATTTCCGGCAGAATTAATAAATTCAGAGTTTGACGTTAATAATAAAGCACTAGAGTTTATTAACTTTTCTTTCATTAAAATCAATCTGTTTTTTTTCCATATGTCATCTTGATCTGACATGAAAATTATTTTTTTTGTAGCTAATTCAATAGCACGACTGAACGAATAAACATGTCCTCTATTTACATCATTCAAATAAATTTTAATCCTACTGTCGCCAATTGATCTAATAATATTTAAAGTGTCATCTTTTGAACAATCATCAACAATTATTATTTCATCATCTGTATCTAACTGTTCAATAATTGAATTCAATTGAGCTTCAATATATTTTTCTCCATTATATGTTGCAATACAAACACTTATTCTCATATACCTATTTTTTTCCTTTTTTTCCTTTAATTCCGTCAACTATTGCACCAAAATAATTTTTAATATATTGTATTTTATTGCTAACAATAAAAATTATAATAAAATTGTGGATCAAAGCCGAAACTATTTCTTTTACACCTAATAAAAATGGTACATTTATATTATTTAAAAACAAAAATGAATTTCTAACTTTATAATAAGTTCTTATAGGACTATGAATGAATAATCGCATTATTTTTAAATCTATTGACTTCTCTCCTATAGCATGTATCATTTTGGCATTAGATATAACTTTTATAGGCACATTTTTTGATTTGCATCTCAAGCTCCATTCAGTATCTACAAAATCAATGAAATAATCTTCGTTCATTAGTCCAACTAATTCTATTGTTTTTCTATTTGTTGCGCTACCTGAAGAGATTATTACATCCACATTGTAATCACCATTAATATCAATTACTTTTTTTAATAATCCAAATTTAGTTAACCTGTAACTGGGAAACCTAAACCCTTGTGATTTATCATAAAAAACAGGTGATGTAACAAGTGCTTTCGATAGACTAAATGGAGCAATTAAATTTTGTAAAAACCCTTTTTCAATCTCGGAATCTTGATCAAAAAAAACAAATAAGTCTGCGTTCTGTTTAATTGCAAATTGAATACCTATATTTTGCGCTTTAGCAATTCCTAAATTATCTCCTAGTTGTATTAATTCAATATTATCATTTAATATATCATTTAAACATAAATTAAATGAATTATCTACTAATACTATCTTCGATTTTTGATATATTAAATCTGAACACAATTTAATTAATCTATCAACATCAGGATTAAAACAAACTATAATGGAGTAAACTTTCATGCTTCAATTTTATAAATCAAATTTTCTTCTTCCTTGAGTATTTTATGCCAATACCATAATACCACTAATAATCCATACGAATTAAACATTGTTGGATTTGTCATAGAATTTAATACATAAATAAGAAAAATAATAATGTATAAAATATTGTTACCAAAATAAGCGTTGATGCGTTTTGTTGGAAAAATAATAACAAAATACAATAGAAAAGCTAATATAACTCCTAAATACCTAATCATATCCACAGGCGTAATTTCTGTATGAGCTAAAACACTATTAGTTCCCTTTGAAAAATATTTAGCGGCAAGTCCATTTCCGAATAATAAATTGAAAAAATTTGTACTTTCTATAAATGATTCAAAATGACCTAATTTCACATTATTTGATCCTTCTTCAGAACTGAATATTTCGGTGTTTTGTAACAAAAAAAAGCTGAAAAAAAACAACAATGGCAAACCAAGCACTACTAATCCAACTTTAATTTTATTACTTGCTTTAAACATTATTATAATAAGTATAGCCAGTAATGCCGAAAAAAAAGTACCCCTTGAACCACTAATAAAAATTATGTAAATGTGAAGAAGTATTGCAATAAAAGTGAAGAAGTTTCTTTTGTTAATAAATGATTCAAAATATAAAACCAATGATAAAAATAAAAAAGGTGCAGTTCCTGTATGGAAACTGAGCAGTCCCTCTTCTGTAAATTCTCTTAATCCATTTGAACCAGAACTATACTCTTTAAAAAATGTATAATATTTCTCAGAAATTGGCGAATCAATATACAAAACTACTATTACAAATGATATCAAGGAATATATTGCCAATAATAATCCAGATAACTTTACAATTTTATCTAAATTAATTTTATAATAAATTATAGGATAAATTAAAATTAATACTAATGTTGACAAAAAAAACTGGTTACTTAATTCTCTATCAACATTATTTAAATATGATAATATATATCCATATAAAAAAATTGATATAACATAAATTGGAGATTTAGATTTAAAATAATAGTTACTAATTGTAGAAAATACAAATAAAAAAATAAGTGCAAAAAAAAGTTTATTTATTATTGACGTAGATACTAGTAATGTGAAAATAAAAAAACAATTAAGTAAAATTATTATTTGTTTTTTAATATGTATCATCATTTTAAATATTAAATCTTAAAAAAATTATAGAATTTTTTTATAATTATTATATAGAATTGTTTCTGGAAAAATTTTAAAAAAAAATTTATTTTGTTAAACTTATTATTATTTCTTAAATCATAAAATAAACTGATATATTTGTCAACTGCGATTTTAATATCCATATTATCAATAATAAACTGTCTTAATATTTCGCCATCTTTTTTATCATATTTTAATATTTCTTTTCTAATCATTTCATCAGTTAATTTTATTTTATAATATCTTCCTGAACAATTATTAACTAAACTTGATGCTAATTTGTTTGTAATATAGCCATCAGCAAATGATTCTGAATATTCACGATGATCATAAATTAAAACCGGTCTTCCACAAGCCATTGCCTCGTAAACAGAGCGGCCAAGACCTATAACTAAATCTGCTTCATTTATTAGTTCTACTAAATCCCAAACTGGATTTAAATTTTTATTAATGAAATTGAAATTAATATTTAACTTTTCACAGTTCTTTTTTATAAAATTATTTGCTTCATTAGATTGACACAAACTAAGGACATTAGAAATGTTATTATTTATTTCCTTTTTAGGATAAAATTTAGTTGTATCTATTCCATTCAAAATAACTACAGAAATAAAGTTTTTCATTGCTAAATGATTTTGAACTTCCTGAGAAATTGACACATGAAAATTTGCACAAGGTGATGGTTGTTCTAAATCTGGGAAAATACCATGGCAAGTCTGAATAATGAATCCACATCCAACTAATGCCGTAACACAAGAATTATGATTTGCTAAAATAAGATCATATTTTTTTTTACTTTTAAAATTTACACCTAACTCAATTTCCATTTTTTTTGAAAATTCCCCTTTAATTAAAGTATAATACTCAACATCGTACTTTCTACGAATTAGTTCTTTAATTAATGTATAGGTAAAAGTTTCACTTCCACCAGAATTTATAAGATGGTTATTAGCAACAAGTATTGTCATTTTATTTATCATTAATACTGTTTTTCTTTAATATCATTAAAATAAAATTTTTTTCGTTTAAATTTAAACCAACAAAGTATATAGAAAATAAGTTAACAACCGTTAGTATACAAGATTTAATAAAAAATGTATGAAATGGACTTTCTAGATTAAGTATTAATACTTTAGAAACGACAAAAATTATTAGTGTGATGAAAAATATTTTAATGATTACTTCTCTAAAAAAATTAATAATTTCTATTCCCATAATAAATTTTAAAAATATCACTCTAAAAATTAGTGCAAGAATGTTGATTATTATTACTACGAAAAACACAATTAATGGACTATTATAATGCTTCAAAATTAAATAAGAAACAGGTAATGTAATAAATATTAATAACCCTATTGAAATTTGGTACCATTTAATTTTTCCAGTAGCCAAAGCCCCAGTAACCAATGGCCCAGAAATCGAATCTATTAATACGCTAATTAACGATAATTTTATAAAATCAGATGTGTAAATTGGTGGATTTACTAACCATGTTTTTAAAATATAATCAATATTAACAATTATTGGACAACTAATTAGCAACATCAAATAGAAAGAAAATTTTGAGCTTTGAAAAATTAATGATATTGATTTTTCAAAGTTTCCCAAAGCATATTGCTTAAAAATCTGTGGATTTACAGCGGTTTGAAAATTATAAACAAATATTTGAACTGCAGACTGTACTTGCATAGTTATACCATATGTAGCATTTAAAATTGTTCCAAAAAAAATATTTAATAAAATATTTGATCCTTGTTCTCTTGCTACACCAGCAATATTTCCAAACAAACTCCAGCCTGAAAAATATAGAAGCTTTTGATATAATTCCTTTTGATAATAAAATTCATATTTTGTTTCTTTAAAAAAATACTTACAATATAGTTTACGAATCAAACTTGAAATAAATGCAACTAAAAAAAGTAAAAAAGCATAGAAAGTTAGCTTATTCCCTTTATGACAATACAAAAGATATACAATTGTTAATTTAAAAAAAACTTCAATAATACCCATGTAAGCATAAATATTCATCTTTTCTTTTGCTACAATAATTGCATCATAAGGAACTTGAATTATACCAACTATAGTAGTAAATACAGATAATTGATAAACTAAATTAACAGTTGACAAATCAATTGTGGAAATATTTAGTTTATTATTTATGAACCACAATCCTATTGTTTCCGCTAGTAATAGAAAAATAAATGCAATAATAAAGTGAATATTTAATGTTGCATTAAAAGTCTTCTTTAATTGTGCTATTTCATTTTTTCCAATATCAAAAGCCAAAAACCTCTGTGTGGCAGAACTCATTGCGCTATTTAAAAAACTAAATAATAAAACAATACCACCTAATAAAGAATAAATACCAAAATCTTCTACGCCTAGAATATTTAGTAAAACTCTTGAAGTAATTAATGAAGCCCCCAAAGTAAAAAACATTCTCAAATAAAGAAATAATGTATTTTTTGCAATTAATTTACTATTTGACATTTAGATAGGTAAAATATTTTTATTTTAACAACCAACTAGATGATTGAATCTTATCCCCTAACCCATCTAGTAATGTTATTCCTAATGATTCACAAATAGGCGCTTCGGGTATGGAGTTATTATTTTGGTCGCCACCATTGGCAAAAGCCAGTTGGTACTCGTGATGCAATTGTTCGTGTACGTGTTGTATGGTGACACAAACGGTGCGATCTTCATCTATTGAAAGGAATACCTGGTCTACAGATTTAATATTGGATACGATAAAGACGCGTTCGTCTTCTAGTTGGAATTCCTTACTACCTTTCAAAGCCCTTTGTTTGTCGTTATTGACTATTACAAATAGATAATCGCCCAACGCTTTAGCATTATTGAAATATTCAATATGGCCTTTGTGGATGGGGTTGAAATATCCGCTTGCTATTAAGGCTTTTTTCATGTGTTGGGTGTTGGGTGTTGGGTGTTGGGTAAAAGGTTTTTAAATTTACGAATTACGATTTTGGATTTACGTCTTATTCGTCTTTATGAATTACTTTTGAATTTTATACTGTTCAACAAGGAATTTAGTATAACGAATTGTCTAATCGGCACATTGTTTAATTTTAAACCATATCAAGGCATATAAGTGAGTATAAGTCTAAAATTGTCTGTTGACTGAGGTTCTCTTTGTTGACTAAGGCTCTCGAAGTCAACAATTGCATTTATACTGTTGAATACTGAATCTTTAAATTGGCACATTGTCTAATTGGCAGATTAACTAATTGACTAATTTTTCACCGGCCAATATCCGCCTGTTTTTTTGCTTCCTTTTCTTTCTATATGTCCCTTATCGGTTAAACTTTTTATTTGTCGTTCAATTGTTTTTAATGGTCTAGCTCCTAATATATCAGATAATTTTTTTGCCTGAATACCTGGGTTATGAATTATTGCAGTTAACATGGAATTTAATCCCTCATTTAATCCCTCGTTTAATCCCTCATTTATACCGAGATTAATGGTGTTGTTATTAGAATTATTAAAAAACTGTGACTCTAAAACCGTTTTGAAACTCTTCAAAAACAGGTTCTTGTAATCCATAACTAATAAAAGCATTTGTAATGCGTTGTATTCCTGAACCGTACTTTTCGATAATTCCCGCTTCTCTAAATATATCGGCTACTTTTCTGTTTCTGGCATAAGAGGTATAAGTCCCCGCTTGTAAATCAGCAATTGTCAATCCGTTTTCCAATTTTCCCGGATTGTAGAATTCAATTTTAGTATCGTATATTTTTATGATTGCATCTCCAGCACTTTGATAATTTCGATGTACAACCAAATTGATTACAATTTCTCTAAGTGCTTCAAGCGGATACTCCCATTTTTCCTTCCGTTGCGGGTCGCCTGTAATAATGTAATTTTTATTAATGTGTTATTTAAGAAATGCTAAAGTTATATCCACTTCGTTAAACAAATCTGTTCTTACCAACAAACTGTCTTTAATACTTATTTCTGAGGCAAATCGACCTATTGAAATGGTCGCATCGAATACTTCATTTTTAGAAAATAACAGATGACAAGCATTAGCAATTTGATTGTCGTTTTTTACTAATTCAAATTTGCGAAGTACCTAGAGAGGTTCGTCCTGAATTTTAACTTCTCTAATTTGATTGGCTAAATCTATAAATTGAACGACTTTATCTAAAGAAATCGAATCGATATCATAATGTGGTGACGGATAATAATCCCAACTACTACTATAGGTCTTTAAATGCAAATCTGCTACTTCTTGAAAACTTAGCTGATGATTTGCACCATTTACTCTTTGATAATATCTTCCTTTGAATGCGACTGGTTTAATTGGAAATTCGTGTACACTAACACAAATTATTTCTTTTCCCTGAATAATTAGAGGTTCTATGTCGGTAATTATACCTGGCTGTGTTTTATTCTTAATTTCGTTTATCCAATTTTGGATGCTTTCTTTTCCAATCGAAAAATTGGGAATCGGTTGCCCTAAATCATCTACACCAATATACACTTTTCCCCCTTTTGTGTTTACAAAAGCAGACACCGTTTCAATTACCGCATCATTAAAACTGGATTTAAATTCTGTATGTTGGTTTTCTAAAAGCAATTTTTGACAAACTAATTGTTACTTATGGGTTTTAGGTAATAGGTTTTCTCTTCGACAAGCTCAGAGAACGGTTTTTATTTTGAAATATTATATATTCTAATTGTATGTTTCTTTTGTCTAAGGTGCTCGATGTTGAATGAGGCACTCGAAGGCAACAATTGAGTTTATTATAACGAATTTACTCTTTTACTTTCGGCTTTCGACTTCCCTCTACAATCTCCAATAATTTTTGAAATCCTTTTTATTTAGAACGCCTTTGATGTCGAATACATATACAGGACCGTTTGATAGTTTTTCGAAATCTAATGGTGTCATGTTGCGATACGCTTGGTGACCTACTGCTACAATAATGCTGTCATATTTTCCCGTTGGATTGGTTGTTAAATGAACATTATAATGCTGTTTCAGTTCTAATGGGTCTGCGTTAGGATCGATAACATCAACTTCAACAGAATAGTCTTTTAGTTCTTTTATCAAATCGATTACTTTAGAATTACGAATATCGGATACTTCTTCTTTGAAGGTAATTCCCATTACTAACACGCGAGATTTACCTGGGTTTTTACCTTCTTCAATTAGCTTTTGCACAATGCGTTTAGCAATATACGTAGGTAAATAATCGTTTACTTGTCTTCCAGCGGCTATTACTTGCGGTTCAATGCCTAATTTTTTGGCTTTGTGAATCAAATAAAAGGGATCCACACTAATGCAATGTCCGCCTACTAAACCGGGAAGATATTTATGAAAATTCCATTTGGTACTAGCGGCTTCAATCACGGCTTGGGTATCAATTTCCATAGTATCAAAAATAATAGCCAATTCATTCATCAACGAAATGTTCAAATCGCGTTGGGTATTTTCAATGACTTTAGCGGCTTCGGCTACTTTAATACTTGGGGCAATGTGCAATCCTGCTTCTATTATAGTACCGTACACTTCAGCTATTTTTTCAGTGGTTTCTGGAGTATTTCCTGAAACGATTTTAAGAATTTTGGTAAGCGTACGTACTTTGTCGCCTGGCACAATGCGCTCGGGACTGTAGCCAAAATGAAAATCAACACCTGCTTGTAACTTGGAATGCTTTTCTAAAACCGGCACACAATCTTCTTCGGTACATCCTGGATAAACTGTAGATTCATATATTACGATGTCACCTTTTTTTAATTGTTTGCCTACACTTTTGGAAGCACTTAATAGCGGCTTTAAATTGGGTATATTGTTGTGGTCTATATCGGTGGGTACACAAATAATATGAAAATTGGCCTGTTGTACATCAGATGGGTTTGAAGTAAATTTTATGTTTTTTCTTTCAAAAGCACTTACCTCTAATTCATTTGAAGGATCAATACCTTGTTGCATTAAGGTAATACGGCTTTCGTTACTATCAAACCCAACTACAGGAAAATGCTTTGCAAATTCTAGAGCTAATGGCAAGCCCACGTAGCCAAGTCCGGTGATGGAGATGGTGCTGTTTGTATTCAAAAGCTAGGCTTCCATTATTTGTTTGAAAAACCGTTTTAATACCAAAAAAACAATACTTAATAAGCCAAACAAAAAGCCACCCATTACTAATCCTTTTAGTTTACCAAAACGCTCAACTTGAAGGGGGAAAATGGGGCTGTCTATAATTTGAATAAGCGGTGTTTCTTTTCGCAGGGCAACTTTTGCCATCTCGGTTTGTTTTACCAATTCTTGCAATACTGCCGAATTTACTTGTGTATCTACTTGTCGTTTGGCAGAAGGCACCCGTTTTACATTTAGCGCTGGATTTAAACCAAAGGTTTGATCGTTTGCAACAGCCACGCCTACCATAGCATTATTTAGCTCCGCACGAACGGAATCAATTTGAAAATTTAAAATATCTAAATTCTCTTTGGCACGTTGACTTTTGGTCTCTATGTAAAAATCGGTCACGGTATGGGTTAGTGCATCTGTAAAATATTTGGCAAATAGTTCTTCTTCAAATTTAACCTGAACAGCACCAATAGCCACTTTTTTATCTAATTGTTGTACAGTTAGGATGTTTTTACTGATGTCAATAAACATTACCGATAAAACACTGTCTTGCGCGCGAGTAAAAGTAGTTCGCTTTTGATTAGCATTAAAAGACAAACCTTTAAGCTCTGGCTTTTTGTCGTATAAATCTTCCCAGTCTGCTCTCCATTCTTTCGTTTCAATGTAATACTCCGCTAAAGTAGGTGTACCAAGCTGTTTTGTACAATCAACCAATAATGCTTTTTCTACCATAGCACGCGATTTAAACAACTCCATAAGGTTAACCGCCGCAAAAGCACCCCCAGAAGAAGATTGGCCAAAATCTAAACCAAACGAACTGGCTACCCCCAACATACCACTTAAACCTCCTGATTTTTCATCTTCTACCGCATAGGTTAAAACCGCTGTATATGTTGGCTTTTTTAGTATAGAATAGCCTATTCCTAACAAGCCGCCTAGCATACCTGCAATTAAAATTGTTTTCCGCTTTGACTTAAAGTAGGCAAACCATTCTTTTACCAATTGCAACAGTTCTTTTAAACTGATTTCATCTTTATTATTCTCTGTTTCCATTGTCTTATTTAAAACACTTTTAATTGTATTTTTAAAATGGCTCCGCCCCGTCACTCCCATTTACAGGAATAACAAGGCTAACTATTACTTATTTAATTCTTAAGCTTTATACACCAAAAGCGCACCATCAGGGACGTTTTCGTTTATGCTTAATTTTATTTTCTTGTCTATTTCTTTTTCTACCTTAGGCACCAATTGCATAACATACGCACCATCAATTGACTTTCCTATAATCAAAACTTCTATAGAAGCACTTTCAATACCTTTAACATAGTCTCCCAATAAATACACTTCTTCAACTTCACCTGTTCGTTCAACGATGTTTTCAATTATTTTATCGAGTCCTATATAGTTGCGTATCAACTTTTGTAATACAGAAAACATAGGGTGTTTGGTATTTGCCGCATATATAACACTTCTGTTTACCTTGTGCTTATTAATAAAACCTGCTTCGTTTAAATTGTTTAATTCTTTACGAATGGCATTGGTACTTTCGTCCATCTCCGTTGCTAAACCTCTTAAATAACCATCGTTAGCCGCATTGATGAAAAATTTCACCAATAAGCGCAATCGTGTTTTAGATGTTATTAAAAAGCTCAGCATATTTTTATATTGAGTAACAAAAGTACTCAAACTATTTTAATGAGCAAGAAAAAAAAATACAATTTATTTAAAAAAAGCATTTAATAAAAAAAACTTTTCTCCTTTTGATTTTAAAAAGTACATTTGCAACTTATAAATTTACAATTATGGTTAATAAGATCTTTTTTTTGTTTATTGTTCTTGGTATTACTTATACCGTTCAAGC
>CAKZPK010000191.1 GCA_937139035.1 uncultured Crocinitomix sp.
AATACCGGGATTTCGGCGGTTCATTTTTTCTTGATAAACACCAGATTGAACCGTTGCTTTGGTTGCAATCAATCCAATTTTTTTATGTGTGCCGTTTGCTACCACGGCTTCAATAATTGGATCAATAACATTTATAATAGGAATATTACCCGCATACTTATCGCGCAAATACTTATAAGAGATTGCTGAGGCTGTATTACAAGCAATAACTATTGTTTTACAATTATTGGCTATCAAAAACTTTGAAATACCTTTAGAGTAGCGTTGAATTGCTTCTTTAGACTTGTCTCCGTATGGTAAATGAGCAGTGTCACCAAAATAGATAAAACGCTCATTTGGCAAAACGCGTGAAATAGCTTTTGCAACAGTCAGGCCACCTATACCTGAATCAAATATACCTATTGGTCTTTCCACAACGCTAAATTATAAAAAAAGGCCGCTCAATGGCGACCTTTTATAAAAACTTCTATTTGTAATTATTTTATTTCTTCAATAATTATCCTCCAGGAGTTAAGATTGGCTTAGATTTTTCTAAAATAAGCATCTCTGTAATAATTTCATTTGTTACATCAAGTCCTTTTGTTGGGTTAACCCACATTGTAGGATTCGTTTGGTCAAAGTAAAGAATATAATCCAATCCTTTTCTAGTTCCTACAATCTCAACAGCTTCTTCTAACCATTTGATCAATGCTCCAACATAACGCTCTTGGATATTTCCAATTGCTTGTTGATAAGCCCCTTCAAGTGCTTGCATATCTTGCTGCATTGTTTGCAATCTATTCTCTTCAATTTGGCGCATATACTTGTTCATAGTGTCCTGAGACGCCATATAGATTGTATAATCCTTTTCTAATTTTTGTTGTAGTGCGACATAAGTTTCTTCAAATGACGCTGTTTCTTCTTTATTCAAACGGTCGGCTTCCTTATAAGTATCTAAGGTATCCATTACATCTTGATAATTCATATGCCCAAATTTTTGAGCTGAAGCAGAAAATGCTCCGAATGTACAAAGTGCTACTATTGCTATTATTAATTTTTTCATCTTTTAATTGTTTCCTTGTTTCTGTTTTACTTATTATCAATTTTGATGCCCATTTTTTTTAGCACCTGTACGCTGATGTCATATTTCGGGTCAGCATACAATAAATTTGACTGGTTAGCCTTGTCAAAAACAAAGGCATAACTACGATCTGAGGCGATTTCTTGAATCGCATTAAAGATCTTGTCCTGAATGGGTTTTATAAGTTCTTCACGCTTTGCAAATAAATCTCCGCCTACACCAAAACGTTTTTTCTGCATGTCTTTCGCACGGTCTTCAGCTTCTTGAATTTCTTTTTCACGTTGTTTTTTTATTTCAGCTGGAAGAAGAATTGCCTCTGCAGCAAAGTCCTTTCTTTTTTTCTGAGCATCTAAAAACAACACTTCAATTTCATTTTGCCATTGTTCCGAAGCTTTGTCAAGTTCAACTTGAGCTTCACCATATTCTGGCATTTGATCTAAAATGTATTGTGTGTCAACGTAAGCATAACGCTGTGCAAATGCACTACCCATCATACCAACTAAGAGGAAAAATGCTAAAACTACTTTTTTCATTTATCTTATTTTAAACCAGATCTCTCAATTAAGAATTAAAAGACTCGGCGAATTTACTATTTTATATTATAAATCTCCAATATTCATACCAATGATTGGGAAGAAGCCAAAAGTATATCCTTTTGGATTGGCACCAGGATCAGCAGACGAATTACCTGCTCCAGAAGCCCCTACATCTAAAGGATCAAAGCCCCATGCAAAATCAACTCCCAACATTCCAAACATTGGCAAGAAAAGGCGTACACCAACTCCTGCAGATCTCTTAACGTTAAAAGGATCGAATTTATTGAATGAATCCCAAGTATTTCCTGCTTCGGCAAACATTAGACCATAAATTGTAGCACTTGGATTTAATGAAAGTGGGTAACGTAACTCTAGTGAGTACTTGGCAATTACAGTCCCTCCTGTTTCAGCAGAAACTGGTGTTTGTCCTGTATATCCTCTTAAAGAAATAATTTCTCGTCCATCAAATTGCCATGTTCCGTTTAGACCACTACCCCCTAAATAAAATCTTTCAAATGGTGAATAACCTTTTGCAGAATTGTATGCGCCTAAGAAACCAAATCCGAATTTAGGGTGTAAGATTAATTTTTTGTTACGATCTAGAGGTGCATACCACTCACCAGTAAATTTCACCTTATAATACTCAGCAAATTTATAACGCTCCTGGTCTGACAAGTTTGGATAGTCAGCATCTGCAATACCATCAAAAGAAGAATAAGGTAATGTTGCTTTAGCTGTTAATGTAAATTTAGAACCAGTGCGTGGATAAATAGGATCTCCAATTGACGTTCTGGTTAACACTCCTTTTAAAGAAATATTATTAGAAAAACCATCCGTAAATATAAAGTATTGCGATTGCTTTAAATCATAGTATTGGTAATTAAACTCACCATATATCTGGAAATAATCATCAGGCCACTTTAAACGAGAACCTAAACCAACACCTACTGATGTGATTGATGTTTGGCTATATGCTTCATTGTCTTTCGCTAAACTGTTTGTTAATAAAGAGTAAGAACTAAAAACAGTAAATGAAGTTGGTTTTTTACCACCTAACCAAGGTTCTGTAAATGATAAATTATAAGATTGGTAACCACGCCCGTATGTTTGACCTCTTAAACTTAAACGTTGACCATCTCCCGCAGGCAAAGGTTGCCAAGCTCCTTTTTTAAAGAAGTTCTTTGTAGAGAAGTTTGTAAAAGACAAACCTACAGTTCCAATCAAACGACCGCCACCAAAACCTCCAGAAAGTTCAATTTGATCTGATGATTTTTCAACTACTGTATATTCAATATCAACCGTTCCGTCTACTGGATTAGGAATTGGATTTACTCCAAACTGTTCTGGATCAAAATATCCAAGGTTAGCTAATTCACGCTGTGTACGAATAATGTCATTACGATTAAACAAATCACCTGGTTTTGTTCTAATCTCTCTTAAAATTACGTGATCATTTGTTTTTGTGTTTCCTTTTAAGATTATGTTACGAATACGCGCTTCTTTTCCTTCATTAATTCGCATTTCATAATTAATCTTGTTATCAGCAGTAATACTAGTTTCAACCGGAATTATGTTAAAGAAAAGGTGACCACGATCCATATATAATGAAGTAATATCACGTCCATCCTGACTTCCGTACAAACGTTGCTCAATTAATCCACTATCAAAAACATCACCATTATCAATTCCCATTAAGGTATCTAATTGTCCGTCTCTATATTTTGAATTTCCAACCCATTTTATATCTCCAAAATAGTATTCCTCTCCTTTTTCAATATAAATATCGATTCCCATGTGCTTTCCATCAATCTCATAAACCGAGTCTCTAACAATTGCAGCATCACGTAAGCCAATAGCATTGTATTTATCAATAATAGCAGCCTTGTCACGCTCGTAAGCTGTTTGATTGAATTTTGAGCGTTTAAAAATACGCATGATACCTTTCTGCTTAGTGTCTTTCATTGACCTACGAATTCCACCATCAGAATAACTTACCTTAGTTTTAATTTTTTTATAAGTTGATGCATCACTAGATTCGTTTAGCACCTCATTATCATAAACATTAATATGCTTAATCTTAATTCTTTCTTTTTTATCAACGTGAATATTGAAATTTCTTGAATTAAACTTAGACGTATCCGGTACTTGAACAATATCTACAGTTGTGCGGTAAAACCCCTTTTCATTATAATAATTTCTAATAATGTTTTTAGTGTTTTGTACCAATGACTCGGTAATCGTTTTACCGTTATATAAATCAATAATTTCACCTAAATTATCTTCTTCTCCCTTACGAATACCAGTATATGAAACTTTTGACAGCTTTGGACGCCCCTTTAATGTGATTACTAAAAAGATGTCATCACCAATAATTTTATCATAGCTAATCTGCACATCAGAAAAGTACTCTTGCTCCCATAAGGTTTGAATTGCCTTAGAAATATCTTGACCGGGAATGGTAATTTCTTTACCAACTGTCAATCCAGAAACTAATCGAATTGCATCAGCATCCATATAATCTACCCCATCAACTCGAGTGGCTGCAATGGTATATTTTTTTGGTGTTAAAAAAGAATTATCACCACCAATGATATTGTTACCATTAATTTGGGCAAAAATTCCTCCGGAAAATACAATGGATACTATTACTATGAGATATTTAATCATTTTCATCTAATTCGTTCAACTGTTCTCCGATCAAACCAAACCTGCGTTCACGTGTTTGATATTCATAAACAGCTCTGTAAAAATCTTCTTTTTTAAAATCTGGCCAAAAGACAGGTGTAAAATGCAATTCACTGTATGCAAGCTGCCACAATAAAAAATTGCTAATTCTAATTTCACCACTCGTTCTGATCATTAATTCAGGGTCTGGAATACCAGCAGTATATAAATGATCTGCAACAAGATTGTCATCAATGTCATTTAAATCAATATCACCTGACTTATATTTCTTGGCAATTCGTTTAATAGCCTGCTTAATTTCCAACTTAGCGCTGTAATTTAATGCTAGAATCAAAACAGTTCCTTTATTAGTTTCTGTTCGTTTAATGGCATTTAACAGTTCATTTCTGCAGCTATCTGGCAAATCATCCGTATCACCAATTGTTAATAAACGGACATCATTATTGTTTAATGATTCGATTTCATTAGAAATGGTATTTACTAAAAGATCCATCAGACCATCAACTTCATCCTTTGGTCGGTTCCAATTTTCTGTAGAAAACGCATATAAAGTAAGGTACTTTACATTGATTTCACTAGCGGCTGTTAAAGCTTCGCGTACAGATTCAACACCAGTTGCATGACCAACTAGGCGCATTTGACCTTTTTCTGTTGCCCAACGTCCGTTACCGTCCATAATTATGGCTACGTGCTCAGGAATATTGTCTTTATCTAATTTATCTTTATAGTCCATTTCTTTCGAGAAGAACAAATTTGCATGATTTTTTTCACAAATCCACGCATTCTAAACGGGATTATGCTTATTAAATTGTTTTCTTAACAAAGCTTAACAGCCCCCACCTTAAAATCTTACACAAATGCGGGTTAATGCTAGTTCCTTATTAATACAAAAAAAGGGATCACCGTTGGTTGGGACCCCTTTTAAATTTTTCGTTTCTTATTTATTCGGCTAAAACAATAACGCTATTATCTTTTACTTCAATAACGCCACCATTAATTTCAAATGCAAAACTATCTTTGCCTTTAAATTCCTCGTTGTATTTACCTTCAAACTCTTCTCCATTATTTTCAGCAACTATCTGGTCCACTTTTACGGAACCTTTAGCTAAAGCAGAAATCATTGGAGCATGGCCATTTAAGATCCCAAAAGAACCGTCAATTCCAGGTAGAACAACATGAGAAATGTTGCCTTTGAATAATGTTTCGTCTGGTGTGATTACCTCTAATAACATTTTATTCTAGTTTTAGTTTTCAGCGATCATTTTTTCACCAGCTTCAACCACATCTTGGATTCCTCCTTTAAGGTTGAAAGCAGCTTCTGGATATTGGTCTAATTCACCATCCATAATCATATTAAACGCTTTAATTGTTTCTTTAATATCAACAAGTACACCTGCTAAACCAGTAAACTGCTCAGCTACGTGGAATGGTTGAGAAAGGAAACGTTGTACACGTCTTGCTCTGTGAACGATTAATTTATCTTCTTCAGACAATTCATCCATACCCAAAATTGCAATAATATCTTGCAATTCTTTATATCGCTGTAAAGTTAATTTAACACGTTGTGCACAATCGTAATGCTCATCACCAACAATCTCTGGTGTCAAAATTCTTGAAGTAGAATCCAATGGATCTACTGCAGGATAAATACCTAACTCTGCAATTTTACGAGACAATACTGTAGTTGCATCCAAGTGAGCAAATGTAGTTGCCGGTGCCGGATCCGTTAAATCATCCGCTGGTACATATACTGCTTGAACTGATGTAATTGAACCGTTAGTAGTTGATGTAATACGCTCCTGCATTGCTCCCATCTCAGTTGCCAATGTTGGTTGGTAACCTACTGCTGAAGGCATACGTCCTAATAGTGCAGACACCTCAGAACCAGCTTGCGTAAATCGGAAGATGTTATCAACGAAGAAAAGGATATCAGCTCCTTTACCTTCACCTTCTCCATCTCTATAGTATTCAGCTAAAGTCAATCCAGAAAGTGCAACACGTGCTCTTGCTCCTGGAGGCTCATTCATTTGTCCGAAAACGAATGTTGCTTTAGATTCTTTTAATTTTTCAGTATCGATCTTAGAAAGATCCCAACCACCATTTTCCATGTCATGTAAGAAATCATCACCGTAGTTAATAATTCCTGACTCTAACATCTCTCTTAAAAGGTCATTCCCCTCTCTTGTTCTTTCACCTACACCTGCAAATACAGATAATCCAGAATATGCTTTCGCAATATTGTTAATCAACTCCTGAATTAATACTGTTTTACCAACACCTGCTCCACCGAACAAACCAATTTTACCTCCTTTTGCATAAGGCTCAATTAAGTCAATTACTTTAATACCTGTAAAAAGTACCTCAGTTGCAGTTGATAAATCTTCGAATCTTGGTGCATCCTTGTGAATTGGCAAACCATTTTCTTTTGAAATATCACCAATACCATCAATGGCATCTCCAGTTACATTGAACAAACGTCCTTTAACTGCTTCTCCTTTTGGCATCAAAATAGGTGACCCCGTAGAAATCACTTCCATTCCTCTTGTAAATCCATCTGATGAATCCATTGCGATACTTCTCACTGAGTCATTTCCAATGTGTTGTTGAATTTCAAGAACTACTTTTGTTCCATCTTCTTTAACAACTTCCAATGCACCCATGATTTCCGGAAGTTCAACTCCGTTATCAAAACTCACATCAATCACAGGACCTATTACCCTTGAAATCTTACCTTTGATAGTAGACATTACCTTATTTTTTTGAATAATTATTTAATTTTCGTCGTGCAAATTTAGTTCTTTTTATTCTATAGCAGCAGGTTGATGCTAGTTTTTTACATAACTTTGATAAAAAATTATAAACAATTTCATTTATTCGTGTTAGAATGTATGAAACAAACGAAATATTTTCAGTCCAAAAAATGGCCCCAAGTGTATTTAAATTGACCTTATTAATTGACCAAAAGTAATTCAATGAACGTTTACTATTCGATTGATGAAGTCCCCCAGATAAAAAATGCAGTTCTAACGCTTGGAACTTTTGACGGCGTGCATTTAGGGCATCAGGAAATAATTTCTTTCCTTAAAAAAAGTGCACAAGAACTTGATGGTGAGACAGTTTTATTCACACTACATCCACATCCAAGAATTGTTTTAAATCCTACCGACCACGGCATGACGTTGATTCAATCTATTGATGAGCGCATAAAAAAACTTGAACGTTTTGGAATTGACCATTTAATTCTCTTTCCTTTTTCTTTAGATTTCTCTAGATTATCGGCAACGGAATTTGTTAGAGATATTTTAGTGAACAAAATCAATGTAAAATTAATGACCATTGGTTATAATCATCATTTTGGGCGCAATAGAGAAGGAAATTTAGAATTATTGAATGAACTAGGCGTAACTTACGACTTTAAAGTTCAGGAAATACCTGCCGTTAGCAAATCAAACATTAATATAAGCTCTACAAAAATTAGACGCGCAATACAGGATGGCGACATTTTAAAAGCCAACACCTTTTTGGGCGAACCTTTTAAATTTGAGGGCAAAGTGATGCACGGTGATCAAATTGGCACTAAAATTGGATTTCCTACGGCAAACATTGTTCCGCTTGACAAAAACCAGGTTACACCTAAAAATGGTGTATACGCTGTAAAAGTAAAGGTTCAAAACAAGCGTTATGGCGGAATGATGAATATTGGAACACGACCTACTGTTGGCAAATCAGACGAACGCCGAATAGAGGTTAACCTTTTTGACTTTGATGAAATGATTTATGGACAAGAGCTTGAAGTATCAGTATATAACCGCATACGATCTGAGCAAAGTTTTGAATCACTTGACGCATTGAAGGAACAATTAAAACATGATAAAGAAGCTTGTCACCATATTTTGCATTAGTGCTTTTCAATTCATTGGTTTTTCGCAAACTGATCGATTATTTGAATCATTGGAAGCCGCACTTCAAGTAAACCCTGATTCGGTTTATCGATTAGACTTGAGCCGTGCTTCATTAAAAGCGGTGCCAACAGAAATTTTTCAATTTAAAAATTTACGAGAACTCAACCTTTCAAAAAATAAACTCACTGATTTACCCAACAACTTTGTGTTTGCAAACCTAGAGGTATTAAACCTAACCAAGAATAAGTTTGAAACATTTCCACAAGTCATTTGCAAAAACACTAGTATCAAACAACTTTTCTTAGGAAAGAATCATATTTCCGAAATTCCTGAATGCATTGGAGACTTGAGCGAATTAGTGATTTTTGATATTTGGTTTAATACTATCTCGGTTATCCCTGAATCAATCACGCAGTTAAAAAAATTAAAATCATTTGATTTAAGAGGAATGAATTATAGTGACGAATTTCAGAAAGAATGGCGTGAAAAATTGCCTTGGGTAGAAATTCAATTTGACCTAGGTTGTGATTGCGGCATCTAAACTCTACAATGACTATTTCAACACACTTCTCAATCAATAATTTTAAATATTTCTATTCAATCTACCAACGCTTTTAATAAACGATTCGTTAATCCTAGTATCTGCACCAACCCAGATTTTTATTTATGAAATACTTAGTTTACACATTACTCGCTTCCATTTTTATTTTTACTTCATGCTCAAAAGAGAAAAGTAAAAAATGGGTTATTTTAGACTTAAACGTAATAAGTGCAACAACAGGCCTTCCTGTTGAATCAACTGTTTGGGTAGAATATTATTACCACGCTCAAACCGGATCAAGCGCAACACCACAGGAACATACCGAAACAATACCACTTGGCACAACTGTAGACGGAAAACTCTATGCTGAAGTTGATGTATCAGAAACTCCTGAAAAGCTATACATAAAAGTATCTCCCAATGATGTGGACATATACCCTGATTACCCCAATCTAAAACCAATATGGAACCAGGAACTGAGTAGAACTGAAACAAACAACATTACAGCTGAAATAACGCCCAACTATTATAGATACAAACCTTATTTGCACAACACTTCATGTTATAATGAAACAGATTCGCTTTGGCTATATGCAAATCATGAAGACAATTTCGAAAATATCACTCCTCAAATATTTACAGGCTGCACAGATGGCTACGTAGACGAAATAATGCTCAGAAACACTTTTATGAAGGGGGGAGAAACTTATTTCAAACTGAGAACCAAAAAGAATGGCGTGGTAAATTCAATCACAACAATGAAAATACTCGAACACGAAATCATTAATGAGTTTACCTTAGAATATTAGGAGGCTAAATATCCGCCTGAATAAATGAAATACAATCATTTTGGATATATTCCGCTAAATAAAGTTGCTCATATTGACCTTTAGTAGGTATTAGCAGAGCTTTCTTTTCCAACCCCACCATTTCCATTATTGTTGTGTAGCCAGCACGCGAATAAACGGATTCACTTTCTGCAATAATCTCACTCAATTCTTTTGTTGTAGGGTTAAGAAAAGATTCATACCCTTTAACCTTTGCACCTACAAATGCAATTGAACCTCCTAAACTTATTGCTTGTTTCTTTGCATAATCAAGAAAATTTGTTCGCTCAGGTTCGGGCCCTGAAAGAATAATCAGATAATCATACCTTTTCCTTGCCTCTAATTTTGTGAAACGATTCAATAAACCAATAAAACAACCTGGAATTTTTATTTTTGC
>CAKZPK010000192.1 GCA_937139035.1 uncultured Crocinitomix sp.
TTTGGCTTGCAGATTTTGAATAAATGAAGGATTAATCTCGTTTACTTTAGCTTTAAAACTAACCCATTCTTGCTCGTCGTTCAAATTTGATTCTAGGAGCTTAAGAATAGACAAAAATTCCATTTTTTGTTGGCTTACACTAGTAATTCGAGCCTTTAATGCTTTGTTTTCTGATTCTATACTATCCCTTAAAACTAAACTCTTTTTGAACTGCTCATTGCTGGTATCCTCCTTTAGTCGTAGCACAGCAATAATTGTATAGGTAAAAATAACTGTCTCAAGTGTTGTACCAACCTTAAAATAGAAATTAAAGTTTATTTGATATTGATCAAAAAAATCAATTCGAGGGCCCACCAATCCAATAATTAAACAAAATAAGTAAATAAATAATCCTACTGAGTAATACCTTACCTCTTTACGTTTTTGTTTAAATGAAATTAATAGCATTACAAAAACTAAAACCATAAGCACACTAGAAATAATATTTTCAAGGCTATGCAGACTGGCTATAGATGAGTTAAAAAATATCAGTTGATAACTGGTTGTCCCTATAAATAAAGCTATTACTACCCTCCTCATCCAAACATGAAATTTTGGAGCCAAATCAGATATTTTTAGGAATAAAGACGTAAAAAAGATTAGACATAATAGCATTCCCCTTAACGCAAGAAATATTAGGTGGTCAATTATGTGTCCATCTATTCCGTTCTCAAAATAATAACCATCAAATCCAATGAAAATTGCAGCAGTAAAAATTATATAGAATGAGTAGTAACCATGAATTTTATTTTTAAATGATCGCCAAAGAAAGATGTTTATCAAAAACACAACAAACAATGAACCATAGAAGAAGACATTAATATAAGTCTCTCTTTTAATTATTTGAAGATATCCATCTAGCGTAGTAATATATGGAGTTGTTTCAACTACACGTCCGTCACTTGTAGAGTGTAAATAATAGCAATTACTTGTTCTTGGCTCAATTGTTATTTTAAAGTTGGGCTTTGGAAAATGGAAGGATCTACCATCAGAATAACCCAAGCTATTTGACTCACTAACTAACTTTAAACCCTCTCTTAAACTATCTTTTTTATATAAACTATAATCATAGTTCAACTTGTCATTATTCGCAAGTACTATTGTTAATTGCTTGTCATTTCGATTTGAAATCACAACCTCTGTCCAAATATTTCCTCGAAAAAAAACAAAATCAAAGTTTTCAACTTGTCTATATGTCTCTTTTTCTAACTTTTCTGCTTTGTTACTATCTGACTCTTTAACATAAGTCTTGTAAGAAAACTCAATGCCTTCTATGTCATTTCTTGGAATTTCCGAGCAACCGGATAGGATTACGATAAAAATCAATAAGATCTCAACTCGCCATATGCGTAACAATGATACTTGCCTTATTTTGTGCAATAAATTTGTCGGTATGGGTAAACTATTTCTGTCCAAATAGCAAATATTCATCAGTTCATAAAATATTGAACCGTTCCGTTATTTACCAATCATCTTACATGGCAATAACATCTACTTTAAACTATTAATTTTGGCTGTAAATATAAACAAATTGACAAGTGGATTACTCAACTGTAACCGACTTCGCTAAATTTCTTGGTTGATCAACATTACACTCACGCATAACAGCAATATGATAAGAAATTAATTGGAATGGAATTGTTGCTAAAATCGGAACAACAAATTCATCAGAAATAGGAATTTCAATTACATGATCTGCAATTTCGCGAACCATAGTATCTCCTTTGGAAACGATTGCGATTAATTTTCCTTTACGCGCCTTAACTTCCTGAATATTGCTCACTACCTTTTCATAATTCTCACCATGCGTAGCAATTACAAAAACAGGCATATTTTCATCAATTAGCGCAATTGGTCCGTGCTTCATTTCTGCTGCCGGATACCCCTCTGCGTGGATATAACTGATTTCTTTCAATTTCAACGCTCCTTCTAAGGCAATTGGGAATGAACTTCCTCTTCCTAAATAAAGTGCATTTTGTGCATCTTTATAAATGGTTGATACCTCACGAATATAGTCGTCGCTTTTCAATAAAATTTCAATTTTCTCTGGTAATGCTTCTAATTCATCCAATAAAATTTGGAATTTTTTATCCTCAATTGTTCCACGCTTATGCCCTATCGAAAGGGCCATCATAGCCAATAAAACCAACTGTGTTGTAAAAGCTTTTGTTGAAGCTACTCCAATTTCTGGTCCAGCATGGGTATAAGAACCTGCATCTGTTACACGAGAAATAGTTGAACCTACAACATTTACAATTCCTAATAAAGTTGCACCACGTTCTTTAGCCATTTTTAGAGCGGCTAAAGTATCTGCGGTTTCGCCTGATTGCGAAATTGCAATGACTACATCATCTTTACGAATGATAGGGTTACGATACCTAAATTCACTTGCATATTCAACCTCAACAGGTATTCTTGCTAAATCTTCAAAATAATACTCGGCAACCAAAGCAGCATGCCATGAAGTTCCGCAAGCAATAATTATAATTCTATTGGCCTTTGCAATTTGATCCTCATAGTCTTTAATTCCACCTAGTGAAACCCAACCTTCTTTTGCGTTTAAGCGACCTCTAAAACTGTCGTGAATAGCGCGCGGTTGTTCGTAAATTTCTTTTAACATGAAATGCTCATAGCCTCCTTTTTCAAGTTCCTCTAGTTGCATTTCAAGTTCCTGTACATATGGTGAAACTTCTTTATTACTAATGCTTATTATTCTAAGTCCGTTGTCTCGATCGATAATTGCAATTTGCTCATCCTCTAAATACACCACATTTTTAGTGTATTCAACAATTGGAGTTGCATCTGACGCCAAATAATATTCATCCTCACCCATTCCAATTACAAGTGGGCTACTTTTTTTAGCAGCAATTATTTTATTTGGCTCTTCTGGTGAAATAACCACAATTGCATAAGCGCCGTGCACCTCATTTAGCGCAATTCGAACTGCTTCGGCCAATGAAACACCGCTCTTTTCCTTAATATCTTCAATTAAATGGACTAATACTTCCGTATCTGTCTCACTTTTAAAAACGTGCCCACGCTTAATGAGCTCTTTTTTAAGAATATCGTAATTCTCAATAATCCCATTATGAACCAATGTAATTGATCCGTCACCAGATGTATGAGGATGTGCGTTAATGTCATTAGGCAAACCATGAGTAGCCCAACGTGTATGACCTATACCAACCGTTCCTTCGGTTGGATTATCTGCAACAAAATTGGTTAAATCAAGTACTTTACCCTGTCGTTTATAAACATTCAATTTCCCATCTTCCAACAATGCAACTCCTGCACTATCATAACCACGGTACTCTAATCTACTTAATCCTTTAATCAAAATTGGGTAAGCTCTTTTGCCCCCAATGTAACCAACAATTCCGCACATATAATTCTAATATTCTGTGTAAGTAATTTCTAATCTAGGTCTATCTTTCAATTCACTATTTGAACCATTAAATATAATACGTTCAATACTAGAAGCAAAAAATCCAGGAGAATAAATTCGGAAACCATTATTCTCTAGGTCTCCATTCAATATTGCTTGAATTTCTTGTGTCATTATAAATCGATACTCCTTATTAGTTTCATCATAAGAAACAGTATTACCAGTCAACGTTGTTCCCACATTATAATCCAAGATAAAAGTTGATAAATCTTCATCTACAACTCTAGCCATAAATAGTTTTGTTGTTGGATCAAACGGATCTGACTGGAAGTCCTGAATTGGTAAAATTAACTCGGCCTTATTAATAATTTTCGGATCAAATTCGCCATCAGCGTTTGTATAAAAATTATCAATATATGGTAATTCAATTACACTACGAATTGAACCGCTTTGCATGTAAAAAGCATCTTCGCCCAAAGTTAAATCTGTTAACGAAGCACCAACCGCTGTTCCTTCACGGTCATAATCAATTTTATTATAACGTGCAGTAGTGGTATTGATATTAAAATCAAATTCACCAGCAGTTCCATCACCCTTATGGTAATAAAGTGTCATTTTAGATAAAAGATCCTGCACATCAAAATAAAGTACAGTACCTAAACCAGAAGCTATTCCAAATCCTGGAGCATCATCATCTGCGGCCACTCTAATGTATATCCCTTTAAAAGTCGAGGTTTGAAAATTTGATCCCATTTGACCTGCAAGCGCATCAGAAATTAAATCCTGTCCAACTTCTGGATCCAAATGAACTCTCAATTGTGGTGACAAAGTATCAGTTCCAACTACAACATCACTTACAAAATCAACTAAAACCTCTGCTCCTTCATTCAACACTAAGTTATTGCTAGCATCAAGTAAAGTTGGTGTATCCGTTGTGTAATAATCTTGATCTTCTCTTGTTAAGACGTCATCAATCTCATAAACCTCTACAACAATATCATCCAAATTAGCATAATAGTTAATAGATGTATAACGCAGAGCTAACACTACAGAATCCATAGTATAAGCACCCAGATCAGCAAATGATGGATCCAAATCATTAGGAACTATTTGAGTAACAATACCACAATTTACTCCACCAAAAACAGGATCATTATAAGCGCCTAGTAAAGCGACACTAACTTCATCACTTTGCATTTCGGTAATTTCATCAGAATATGTTTTTATTGAAAACGTATCCTGAACTATGACATTCAGATTGCCATTTTGTAAATCACCACCTATTGTAGTTTCTTCCTTTTTACATGCACTAAATACAAGTACTAATGCAAAAAAAGTGGCGGAAAGTTTGTTAACCCTCCGCCCTAAAAGTATTTCTTTTTTTTTATTCATTTGCTAAACAGCTATTTCTTCAAAAATTTGGTCGTAAAACTCGTTTATTGGTTTAACGCAAGATTCTTCAGAATAGTATTCAAGAAATGGTGTAGTTGAAGCTTCAATTGCTTTTGTAACATCTGCATCAATGGTTTCACTTCCCTGAATTACTCCATCAGAAACTTGAATTGCTTTTTTTGTTAATGTTACGAAATCAACATCTTTTAAATCGTCAATGTCCGCTTCATCAAAGCCATCAAATTTAAGCTTTTCGTGGAAGTTGGAATCCCAATTTTTGTTAAAACCATTATCATAAACAGAATAAACCACTTTTGCATCTGCAAAATGCGGGTCATTTTGATATAATTTTTTAATGTATAACGGAGTTAAGGCCGTCATCCAACCGTGACAATGAATAATGTCCGGTTTCCATCCTAATTTCTTAACAGTTTCTAAAACACCTCTTACAAAGAACATTGCTCTTTCGTCATTGTCCTCAAAGTATTCTCCTTCATCATCACTAACTGTTGCCTTACGCGTGAAAAAATCCTCGTTATCGATAAAATAAACTTGAATTTTTGCTTGTGGTACTGAGGCCACTTTTATGATTAATGGATGATCCACGTCATTAATGATGAGGTTCATTCCTGATAAACGAATTACTTCATGTAATTGATGTCTTCTTTCATTAATACATCCATATCTCGGCATGAATGCTCTGATCTCTTTTCCTCCCTCTTGAATGCCTTGTGGCAATTTGCGCGCTGCCGCTGCGATATCTGATTGTGGTAAAAAAGGTGAAATCTCTTGAGAAATATAAAGTACTCTTTTCTTCTCCATAAAGTTTATAAGCTATAATTTGAGTACAAAAATACGAAAAAAAAGGCAGATATTCAATTGTAAACTATATGTTTGTAGGCTTTTCAACGTATTTTGAGGTGATAATAGTAACGAACCAAAGTGAATTTACCGAAGCCATTAAAAGGGCTAAATTAGAAAAGTCGGATGCCATTGTAGGCTTCGTAGCAACCATGGGTGCCTTACACGAGGGACACATGAGCTTAATAGAAGTCGCTAAAAACCAGTGCGATATAGTGGTTTGCAGCATTTTTGTTAACCCTGCGCAATTTAATAATCCTGAAGATTTAGCGACCTACCCGCGTGATGTAGAGGTGGATCAAAAACTGCTTATAGAAAACAATTGTGATATTTTATTATTACCATCTGTAGAAGCGGTATATCCTGACGGAATTCAACCATATTCGATTGATTTAGATGGTTTGGATGAAGGAATGGAAGGTACTTTTCGTCCCGGACACTTCAAAGGAGTGTGCATGGTTGTTGAGCGATTTTTAAGAATGGTCACTCCAGATAAAGCGTATTTTGGCTTAAAAGATTATCAGCAATTAGCCATCATTCGAAAAATGGTTGCTATTCGTAATTTACCAACTGAAGTTGTTGGTGTTGCCATAAAAAGAGCTGAGAATGGTTTGGCATTAAGTTCACGAAATGCTCTGTTGTCTCCAGAAAAATTAGAAAAGGCTGCACATATTCACAAAACACTATTATCTGGGTTAGAATTTTCTAAATCGAACAAGGATGCAGTTGCAATAAAAAAACATATTGAAGCAGGGTTCGAGGATACTGAAATGGAAATTGAATATGTTGCAATTGTTCATAACGATACTCTTGCACCAGTTGAAGTAGTTGATTCAAATGCGACAGTTTGTATCGTTGTTTTTTCAGGAAAAGTAAGACTCCTAGACAACATGCAGTTTTCAAGTGTGTTAGACATAGAAAATTAAAGGGTTTTAACAACCTGTTAGAATTCCTGTGTTGGTACAGCAATTATTTTCCATCAACGTCACATTGTTTAGCAAATTGACTATTTTTGCACTTCATTTAAATACTGAAATTTAATACTATGTCATATTTATTCACATCTGAATCCGTTTCAGAAGGACACCCGGATAAGGTTGCAGATCAGATTTCTGATGCCTTAATCGATCATTTTATGGCATTTGACCCTCAATCAAAAGTTGCTTGTGAAACACTAGTAACTACTGGCTTGGTGACATTAGCTGGTGAGGTAAAATCAAATGCTTATTTAGACGTTCAAGAAATTGCGCGTGATACAATAACCAAAATTGGCTATACAAAATCTGAGTATCAATTTGATGCTAAGTCTTGTGCAGTAATCTCTGCTATTCATGAGCAGTCTGACGATATCAACCGTGGAGTTGATCGTGATGACCCTATGGAACAAGGAGCAGGTGACCAAGGAATGATGTTTGGATATGCAACTACAGAAACTGAGAACTACATGCCTTTGGCATTAGACCTTTCACATAAAATTCTTCAGGTACTTGCGGATTTAAGAAGAGATGCAACAGACATTCCTTATTTAAGACCAGATGCAAAAGCACAGGTTACGATCGAATATTCTGACGACAACGTACCACAAAGAATCGATTCTATTGTTGTTTCAACACAGCATGATGATTTTGATTCGAATGATGAGGTTATGCTTACAAAAATCAAGTCAGATATTATTTCAATTTTGATTCCACGTGTTAAAGCACAGTTATCTGCAGATTTACAAGCTTTATTTACAGACGACATTACTTATCACATTAACCCAACTGGGAAATTTGTGATTGGTGGACCGCACGGTGATACTGGATTAACTGGAAGAAAAATTATTGTTGACACATATGGTGGAAAAGGTGCACACGGTGGTGGAGCATTTTCTGGAAAAGATCCTTCAAAGGTAGATCGATCTGGGGCTTACGCTACGCGTCACATTGCTAAAAACTTGGTTGCAGCAGGTGTTGCATCTGAAATTTTAGTACAAGTTTCATATGCAATTGGAGTTGTTGAGCCAATGGGAATTTTTGTAGATACTTATGGTACTGCAAAAGTTGACATGACAGACGGAGAAATTGCAAAAATTGTGACGGAAGTATTTGACATGCGCCCATATGCAATTGAAACAAGATTAAAATTAAGAAACCCTATTTATTCTGAAACAGCTGCTTATGGTCACATGGGTCGCCCTTCAGAAACTAAAACAATCACTTTCTCAAACGCTGGTAGAACAGAGACTAAAGAAGTTGAAACGTTTACATGGGAAAAATTAGACTATGTTGATAAAGTGAAAGCTGCATTTGCGCTTTAATTTTTGAACACTAAATACATTTAAACCGCTGTAAAAGTGCACTTCGATAACCTCAGTGCGCATTTGCAGCGGTTTTTTTATGCCTATGCATTTTTTAACCTGGGGCTTAATTGGATTGTTCGGCGGTACTTTTATCGCTGGGTCAATTATCCCCTTTCCTTCTGAAGCATTGGTAATAGGTTCCTATGAACTCGGTAATCCATTTTGGACCGTACTTATTATTGCTACACTTGGTAATTTTTTAGGCGGATTAACTAATTATTGGATCGGTTATAAAAGCAACTCAGCAGGTTTAAAAAAACGATTCAAATTAAACGAAGCAAAAATTGAAAGCTGGGAACGGCATTTAAGCAAATGGGGAGTTTGGTTGGGTTTATTATCTTGGGTTCCCTTTATTGGAGACCCTATGATAGGTGTATTGGGCTTTTTTAAGGTCCCTCTCCCCTTATTAAGTGTAATGATGTTTATCGGTAAGTTTTTAAGGTATTTTGTATTGCTGTGGCTGTATGTCGGGTTGTTGGGTGAGTAAAACTCTTATCAGTTTTAATTACTACCTGAATTTATATTAAACTTTTGACAACACTTGTTAAACCATCTCAATTTTTACCTTCAACTTTTCCATGCTAATTTTACAAATTGCATAAAAACAGGAAGTAGATAACTTTATAAAACACCCAATCACATTCGCTCAGGCATTGGTAAAAAGAGCAACCCCGTGTAGGTTGCGCCATAGCATTGCTATGTAGCTAGTTGAAAAACAGAATTAATCTGTGCTATATTCAAAAACTATTAAGTCACAATCAATTTCTTCGTAACGATTTTAGTCCCGTCACTCACTTTTACAAAATATGTACCTGCACTCAACGAACTAATATCTATGTATTCAATTGTTTGACCAGCAGTAATAAAGGTAACAGTTTCTCCAACAAGATTTAAAATCTCAACACTTTGGCTGATTGCCTTGCTTACTATAAGACCTTCATTTGCCGGATTAGGATAGATATGAAGTCCGGTTTGTTGTTCAAAAGAATCAATAGATACAAATCCACCGAGTTTCATTAGAAAGAAATCATACGATCCAAAAGTTGAAGTTGCGACACCATCTGGTTCAAATATGATTTCATTCTGATACACGCCATAGGTGTATAATTCATTGGCATTGCTAATGGTGATACCCGTTGGTTCCTGATCCATTTCACCACTTATTATATATACACGTTGAAATTCTCCTGTGGCAGATACTTGATGAATAAAACCATCTGCCAAACCACTACTTGTCCTTATTTCTGTATCTGCACTATGGTCAAAATCCATTTCATCATAAAATTTTCCAGCAACAATTATTTCATTGAAGCTATTGATCACAAGACCTACTATATTTCCTAAGTAGCTATCCGTTTCGTACGAATTCACCCACATTAATTCGCCATCAGTATTTAATTTTTGAATAAACGTATTATAACCTTCAGAAGAATTGCGATTTTCAACCCCTTCTCCAAAATCAAAGTCTGCAGTTCCAGCAAAAGTTCCAGCAATCGCGATATAATCATCCTCAATTTTCAACGCTGAAATGGTACTGTAACTGTCGCTTGATAAATCAGCCCCCCAAATGAATTCTCCAGATTCACTTAACGCCACAATAAAACCATTTCCAGCACCTGAAGTGTTAATATGTATGTCTGTTTCAGCTGATGGGTTTAAATCAATAGTATTCGTATAAGAACCCACAGTATAAATGTCTCCATCATTATTTACTGCAACTTCAAAACCAAACTTAAACCCAGAACCTTCAATCACCTCAACCCAAATAAATTCTCCAGAAGCACTATACTTAGCAATAAAAAGTTCTGCGAAGGAGTCACCAACAGTTACAATGGCATCTTCATCTGAAGGGTCGAAGTCAATTGTTTCTTTAAACCCTCCAGTGATAATAATTTCGTTGTCCGTGTTTACAGTCATTGTTTCGCCAGATTGTAAAGTTGAATTACCCATTAGAGATTTTGCCCAATTAAATTCGCCATCACTATTAAATTGCACCAAATATATGCTACCCATATCACCACTATCCATCTCAAAATCTGAATCACTTGGATCAAAATCGGTAACTCCCGAAAATCGACCATATACGGTTATATTTCCTTCCGAGTCCACAACAACTGAATTTGGCACATCCCAACTAGTGCCTCCAAAAGTTTTAAGCCAAATTAAATCGCCATTAGCAGCTCGCTTTTCTATAAATACGTCTGGCCCACCATTAGAACTAGCTGTTAAACCCGTTTCCATAGGGTCAAAATCCACGGTTCCGTAAAAATAGCCAACACTTATAATGTCTCCCTCTTCATTCACGACGGCACTTGTCCGTTGATCAAACTCGGGAGAACCCGTTCCAAATCCCCATTCAAAATTTTGGGATTTGGCATTATTGGAAATAAAAAAAATAGATAAAACGAAACATAAAGTAATTTTTGCGATCATAATTTTTAGATTTTGGTTAAAGATTCAAAGGCCACAAAAATTAGACCAGATGTTATTTTTTTGTTAAAAATCTCCCTATTTGGAGAACAGCCAAGATTCTAAAGAAGAGCATACAACCGACACGTAACTGTTCCCGAAATTAAACTGGAAGGCAAATGGTGGGAAAACTAGGTTTTGAACTAGGCGGTGAGGTAATGGTAAAACAGCAGAAAGGGAAATTGACGATTAACCCGAAGAAACGTGAGAATGAATGAATTAGTTATTAATTTTAAGCTAAATAGTATTTCTCATATGAGTTTACCCAAAAAAGGACTTCGAAAAATCACGATTGAAGAGAAAAATTATGGTTGGAAAGTGTCTGGTAATGATGGTTGGATAGATCTTTATATTGAATCACAAGATGTGAAACACGGACAATTACTAAACGTTAAATTTCACTACCATCACAAACCAAAAGATACTATTACAGAATAATAATCCCCAATTTAAACTTTCAAATGGCATTGTAAAACAAGTCATTAATCTCGGCTTAGCGAATGATTGGAGGCCACTTGAACAAAATCCAGTTCTTAGCTTAGGTCATATAGATAACAAAGTCGAACTTTTTCCGAAATAGAAAACAAAGTAACTAAGTCCGCCAAATATAAAGTTTGACATTTATGCGAAAAATATTTATATTCGGTTAAGTAATAAACCCAAACAGAAGTGCTTTTTAACCGCCCTACGATTCTAATACAAACCGTTACCCACAAGTTTTAAAAATGTAAAACAATTAAAAAATGAAAACTAAATTTACAACGATACTGTTAGCGACTATTTTCTCATTTTTAGGAGTGAGTAACGTTAATGCACAGTCTCAATGGGAGCAAACTAGCACACCTCCCGGTGGTTCTGTTTGGGCCATGGAAACAATAGGAAGCAATATTTTTGCTGGAACCACAAGTGGTGGTGTTTATTTCTCAGATGATAATGGTGCTTCTTGGATACAACGAAATGGAGCTTTCCCAGATATGGAGGTCTATTCGTTAGCTGTAAATGGCACTGACATTTACGCTGGGACTGGTGGTGCATTTAGTGCTGGAATTTATAAATCTTCTGATAATGGATTAAACTGGACAAATATTACCCCTTCTTCTCTGTCCATGTTTTCTAATATTAGATGTTTAGCTGTAAATAATACTCACATTTACGCAGGAACCAGTGATGAAGGTATTTATATGTCCTCTTTGAGTGGTATAGACTCGGAAAGTTGGTCTACATTTAACACAGGTTTAATAAATCAAAACATACGTTCATTAAAAATAAAAGAGTCAATGATCTATGCAGGAACTTATGGTAATGGCGTTTGGATTTCTTCAACAGATAGTCCCGATTGGAATTTGACATCCTCATCAATGCCTGTTGATTCTGATTATATTCAAGCCTTAGATATCTGTGAGTCTACTATTTTTTCAGGTAATATTTCTGGATTACCTGTTCTATATCGATCAATTGACAATGGCGAGAACTGGATTCAATCAAACACCGATATTTTTGATGATAAACCTGTATATGCAATAAATAATATTTTTAATACTGTTTTTGTAGGAACAGAAGGTGCAGGGATATTTTTGTCATCTGACAAGGGGATAACCTGGTCACAATTTAATGAAGGGTTTCAAGATAGTACAGGAACTTGGTTTTGTTCTCAAATCAATGTCCGGTCAATTATTTTCATGGGTACAAGTATTTTTGCGGGCACTGACTGTGGAGTATGGAAAAGGTCACTCCCAGTAGGATTAGGGTTAAATGAATTTAGTAATAATAACCTATTTACATTGTACCCAAATCCAAGTAGGGGTAAATTCAAAATTCATACTAACTCAACTAATAAAATCGATATTGAAGTCATTAATTTTCTCGGGGAAAAAGTATTTTCTACGACAACCTCAATAGAAAAATCAATTGAAATAGACCTTTCTAATTCTCCAAAAGGAATTTATTTTGTAAAACTTTATGATGGTGAGAAAGTAGTAACAGAAAAGATTGTGATACAATAATACAATTTCACGTCGCTAAGACATGGAAACAGGTCCAGTGTAGACACTAAAAACAAAGGGAATGCTACAAAAAGCTGCCTATTCTAGCGAAATAAGCTTCATAAAAAACTCAATTGGTCAGCAAATTTTTATTGAAATTATTTCACCGTCAGTGATGGATATTTGGGAAGGAAAATCGCTTCAGGAATCATGCTTTATTGCGATTTGACAAATGACAGAACTTAATAAAATCCTCTGTATTTTTAGAATAAAAAATTGAATGAAACTCAATCCTTCTCGTCTTGATTTAAGCACTCCTCATGAAAGTACAGAAGGTGTTCCTTCAAGTTATATGCCTTGGATACTCGCAATTTTTGTCGTGTTTACATTGTATGTGACATATAGGGTTTGGAAAAGTTTGAAACAAGATAAACAAAAGCATAACAAGTAAGTAAATATCAGCACTACATGACGACAGCATAAATGCTTATATTTAGTCAAACGTAGAAAACATATAATAAAAATGAAAATAATAATCCTCTTTGTACTTGTCAGTATAAATAGCTTAGGGAATACTACTATAAACTCAAATTCCATAAATCAAATTAGCTTGTCAATAGAAAAGGATCAAACTGAGTTTTCTTTTTTAGCTGCAGGTCATACCTATGGCAATCCCTCCGAATCACTTTTTCCATGTCCAAGTCTTATCAATTACGTTGATAGAATTAATACTTCTAGTGCTTCCTTTCTGATGCTTCTTGGTGATAACTACAGAGTTGCAGATAGCTTAAACATTCTGACTTTTAAACAGTCATTTTTGAACAAAATAGAAATCCCTGTATTCAATGCTCTCGGAAATCATGACATATATGTTAGAGAATATGCAACATATAAAAAAAACTTTACCGAAAATACCTACTACAGTTTTATCATTAATTCATCTTTATTTATTGTACTTGATACGGAGTTAGCGTTAACAAATGACCAAACTGATGGAAGTATCACGGGAGATCAATTAACTTTTTTAAAAGAAACACTTGATCAGTTTATGTTATTAAACTCTTCAATAACCAAGAATGTTTTTATTTGCGGACATAAAGAATTAAATCTTTTTAGCGAAAATAATTATGAGGAAGATATTAAACCTTTACTTTATTCAATTGCAGATTCAATGTGTAAAATCTACATTCTTTCCGGAGACATGTCCAAGAACTCAAATGAGTTATATATAGACAGGAACGATAACCCTAATATTTCATATATCCACACCCATCTTTCTGACAATAAGAAAGACAAAATCCTAAAATTCCAAGTTTCAGCAACTGGTTCAGTTCAGATCACTCCCTTATCTCTACATGACTTACCAGTAAAGAATATTGATTCATATACTTATTCTTCTCCTAATCAATTGCTGAATGAACCATCTTTTTTTTCAAAGGTAAAAAGCCGATTCTATAATCGTAATTTCTATGAAGGAATGTTATTTTTGACCATATGCATAGTAGCATTTATAGGCATCATAAGAAGTAAACGTTTTCTATCAAAAAATAAACGCCTTTAAAACAGGCGTTTATTCAAACCGTTGTGCTTTATTGCGATTTGACCTATGCCAGCTAATATCCCAAGGAACCAACCAACAAGAAAAAAAGAACAATTATTAAACTGTTCAGAATATTTGAGACTGGCTATATTTCATAACAAGCCTCAAAATCAAATTGAGAAAAGAGCAGAAAAGTATCGTATTGCTCATACCTCATTGTTAAAAGCTAAAATTCATATCTTTCAGGAGGATAGGGAATATCCGAACACAATTGTAATACAAAAAATTGAAAAACATCAACATGAAATCAGTAAGTGGAAACAGTTTACTATTCAGGAAATAATAACTGAATTTAAACGTGAAAATGAATGAAATTGATTTCGCCCATAATTCGAGAGATTAAAGGATTACGATTTGACTTATATGAGGTTTAGAACGAATCGAAAAGATATTTGTACGAATAATAAATCCTATTGTTATTTGCAAATTCAAATTCGATAACTTCTTTCATGACTTCATACTTTCAAGATATGAAAATGACTTGGATAATACCAATTATAATATTCATTCAATGTACTCACGAAATAAAAGAAATACAGCAACCCCAAATTGTATATTTAACAGATACAATTTACATTGAAAAAGAATTTGTCCCCGAAAAAATGCCATGGGAATTAGAATGTATAGATTCGGCTTGGACTAACTTAGACATGAACGTTTGTTCATTTGAATGTTTAAAGGTTGCAGATAGCGTACTTGATGAAAAGTATAATGATATTTTAAAATCTTATGAAGTAAGGCTTCTGAAAACCAAAGATCAAAATTATGTAGAAATATATCCAGATCATACAGAATCATTAAAAAAACAAAAACAAGACTTCAAGAAACTAAGTAGGAAATTCAAGGAATTGAGGAGAACATTGGAGGCCTTAATAAACAACGCAATGGGAGAGGCCCGATTAACACATCTTTACCGTAATTCATACATACTTGGAATAGTAGAGAATCAAATTGAATTGTATGACAATCTAGAAAGGGAGATATTCTA
>CAKZPK010000193.1 GCA_937139035.1 uncultured Crocinitomix sp.
TATATAAGGTATACCCTCTCTGTTATTTTTAACCCTAAATCAATCCTCTTTTTAATTCAAAAATCAAGACCTAACTGTAGAAATGATATTAATAGATACTCAGTTTGCGAATTAATTTGAGGTAGTCCATGTTTTTTGGAGTGGTAATTTTTTCAGCAATGGCTATATTTTGACTTGCAACTTTACCATTTGCTATGCCAATCATTAAATTAGATTTGCCTTGAAGTAGTAAAACAATTGCCTGTTCTCCAAAAAGTGTTGCGTTTAAACGATCCTTAAATGATGGAGAACCGCCTCTTTGCATATGTCCTAAAACTGAAACGCGTACTTTCTCTGTAAGCTGTTTTTCTTTTAAATGTTCAAAAACTTCTTTTGCACCTCCGATTTGATCACCTTCCGCTATAACGATAATACTTGATTTATTCGCAGCAATGGCTCGTCTTATCTTTTCCTCAAACAAAGACAAATCTTCCTGTCGCTCGGGCATAAAAACTTCCTCCGCCCCACTAGCAGCCGCTGCATTAAGCGCTAAAATGCCAGAATTGTTACCCATCACCTCTACCAAGAACACACGGTGATGAGAACTTGCGGTGTCTCTAATCTTATCTATTGCCTGAACAATATTATTCAATGCTGTGTCAAAACCAATTGTATAATCAGTTCCATTAATATCATTATCGATAGTACCAGGTATACCTATAACTGGCATATTAAATTCTTTACTAAAAATAGAAGCTCCTTTAAAGGAACCATCACCACCAATTACAATAAGTGCATCAATATTTAACTTTTTGAGGTTTTCAAATGCAATTTCTCTTTGGTCTGATTCATGAAACTCTTTGCAACGTGCTGTACCTAATATCGTACCTCCACGCTGAAGAATGTTTGAAACGTCATGATAAGTTAGACTTTTAAATTCGTTTTTAATAAGCCCATTAAAACCATCAACAACTCCATAAACTCCAATTCCGTGATAAATTGCAGAACGAGTTACGGAACGAATACATGCATTCATACCTGGAGAATCTCCGCCAGATGTTAATACTGCAATATTTTGTATTTTTAGCATTTAATAATGATTTATATATGCGGTTAGTTTTAGTTTTAATATTTATGGGTTATGGTTTAAACCTAATGGCCCAAGAAGAAAAAGGCCGCCAACTTTTTTTTGGTGTAAACGTTGGAACAAAAATAGCAAATAAAAACTATGCAAGACGCTACAGCGGGCTATACAGCTATTTTGGAACGAACGCAACTCAATTAGAAGCCGTGCTTTATAATAACCCTGATAATTACAACCGTATTAAAGAACAATTAGAAGGAGTTGATTTCATCATTCCTTATGACGCCTACTCCACTAACATTAATTATACTCCAGGAATTTTAACAGGAGTAACATTAGGTTATCAAATAAGCCCGAACTTACAAATGAGCGTGGATGGTAACTTTAATAAGCTAAAAGTTAAAACTCAATATACATTGCAAGCATTAGATGGTAGCATACAAACTACTGAAGGACAATTTAAATTGGGAAATATTTATGCAGAAGAAAGTAGATTTGACGGGAGATTTAACTTTGATTATGTAGCTGATGGCAACAAAGCCAAGTTTATTATTGGCGGTAGTGGATTATACTCATTTTGGAGAATAGATGAACATTTTGCAGAATTTCGTGGTTTAGAATTCCCGCTCTTTTCAAAATTTTCTGGTGTACAACCTGGTGAAACGAATATTGTTAGAGGCTCTGGTTGGGGACTTGGGATGAATATCGGAATTGAATACCGGGTGAATGATAAAATTGTAAGTCAAATCATGTATCAACCTTACCAAAGTTTTGTTGATTACGGAGTATACATCCAAAAACGCATTCTTTTACAGCACGACATTACTGTTCGATTTTTATGGAAATAAACATTCCCCACTCCTATACTTTATGTTAACACAATCTCATAGGGTAACATTGAAGGGATTTCATAAGCAAAGATTTAATCCTCTCATTCGTTAATTTATTTGCTCATTCATACCCTTTCATCATTTTGCAATATTATTTTTGTGGAATTATTATATGCATTGCATCTATGATTTGAAGACCAATTTAAACTTTGAATGAGATGCTGACATTGACAATATGCTTTTTAGCGCGTTATTTAGAAAAAATATTAGATCGTATAGTGATTTGGACTTAATTGACCTGATCAAAAAAAGCAATGGCAATGCTCAAGGTGAAATATTTAAACGATATAGTGCATTAGTAATGGGTTTGTGCTTAAAATACATGAAAAACCAGATGGTAGCTGAAGATATGACCATGGAAATATTTGAAAATTTACCTGGTAAAATTCAGCGCAGTGAGATTCAAAATTTTAAAAACTGGTTATTTAGTGTAGCAAGAAACAGTTGTTTAATGGAACTTCGTAAGAAGAAAAAAGACACAGCTGAAATTGACCAAGCATTATTATATGCTACAGATGAGAGCGAATCTTTTTTGCAAGCTGTTTTAATGAAAGAAGAGGAACTGGAGAATTTAGAATCAAACTTAGCGACCTTAAAAAAAGAACAAAAACAGGCTTTAACTTATTTTTATTTGGAGAACAAAAGTTACGATCAAGTATCGGCACTTATGAAGATCCCCGCTAAATCGGTTAAAAGTTTAATACAAAACGGTAAACGAAATTTAAAATTGAAACTGGAACAAAACAAATGAGTTCGAACAACGAACATATTGATGTAGAATTATTAAGACGTTATTACAATAACGAACTTTCTGAGCAAGGCAGGAACGCACTTGAAAAAAAAGCATTAGCAGATCCTTTTTTAAAGGACGCCATGGATGGTTTTGATGAAAACCCTGATAGTTTTAATCAATTTTACAATGCACACAAAAGCCAATTAAGAAACAAAAAATCTTACACGTTTTTAATTGCTGTTGGCGTAATCATTGCCATGTTTGCTGTTACCAGTATTCTTAAAATATACCAAGGAGATGGGTCTGAATTAACGGCTCAAAATGATATTGACTCATTAGCCATAATAGACTCTGTAAATGTAGATCAAAACTTGTTGACAGAAGATGTAACTGAATACGAAATGGTTCCTGCAGCAATTGAAACCTTAACAGTTATTCCGCAAGCGGATATTGTAACGCCCAATGAAGTTGTAAACCATCAAGAATTAGTTGCCGATATTATTGAAAAACAAGAAGAGCCAATTATAATTGATGAAGATTTTGATCATGAAGATGAACTAAAAATTCAGGATGAATCAGCTCATTGGCATAAACACGGGCAAATTTCTACAGAAACGGCTTATTTATTTGAATTACTTGTTGTTGATTATCGTAAAATCACAAGAGAGAATCAAAAGATCACCTATCAACGATTTGAGTTAAGCGGTGTATCTGCAGACCGTGAAGGAAGCATTGAAAACGAGGATGATTTAATTGAGCGTGAAGTTAATGTGCCTTACTATGATTATTTAAGAAAAAGCATGTCCTTTTTTGCAGAGGGGCGTTATAAAAAAGCGCTAAACCGTTATTTGCTGATATTAGATCAGTATCCAGAAGATTTAAACGCTTTATTTTATGGTGGTTTATCTTATCATAACCTTGGAAAAAATGAGGAAGCCATTGTCTTTTTTGACAAAATAATAAATGGTGATGTTTATGTATTTAATGAGGAAGCACTTTGGTATAAAACGAAGGCACTAATCAAACTAAAAAAGAATACCGAAGCAAAATCTATCCTTGAAGAAATTATTGCGCACGGTGGTTTCTATACCCAAGAAGCTATTGCACTTCGAGAAAAACTATAAGCCCTGCAAATCTTTATCGCAACAGTGACAAAGCGCCGAATAATTTTTTAGCGAAAAACCTACATAAATCCACCTCAAAAAAAGCGGCTATATCCGATACAATTAACTAAATTTGTAGCTTGATTTAATACAGATTTTGAGTTAAATGGAAATACCTAAGATATACGAGCCAAATAAAGCCGAAGACAAATGGTACGCGCACTGGATGAAACAAAATTATTTTCACTCAGAGCCAGACGAACGTGAACCATATACAATTGTAATACCACCACCAAATGTAACGGGGGTCTTGCACATGGGACACATGTTAAACAACACCATTCAGGATGTACTAATTCGCCGTGCAAGAATGCAAGGCTATAACGCTTGTTGGGTGCCTGGTACAGATCATGCATCTATTGCTACTGAAGCTAAAGTTGTTCGTAAATTAAGAGATGAAGGGATTAAAAAATCTGATTTATCTAGAGCAGAGTTTCTTGAACACGCAATGGAGTGGAAAGAGAAATATGGTGGTGTAATTCTTGAGCAGTTGAAAAAACTCGGCGCATCTTGCGACTGGGAGCGCACGGATTTCACCATGAATCCAGAATACTCGAAGAGTGTAATTGATACTTTTTTAGATTTATTTGAAAAAGGTAAAATATACCGTGGAGTAAGAATGATTAACTGGGATCCTGCTGCACAAACAGCACTTTCAGATGAGGAAGTTTTACATAAAGAAGTAAACTCTAAACTTTACAATGTTCGTTATAAGATTGAAGGAACGGAAGATGAATGGTTAACCATTGCCACTACCCGACCTGAAACTATTTTGGGAGATACCGCTATTTGTGTTAATCCTAATGATGGACGTTTTTTACATTTGCATGGTAAAAAAGCTATTGTTCCAATTGCAAACAGAGTAATTCCAATTATTCAGGATGAATATGTTGAAATGGAGTTTGGAACAGGATGCCTAAAGGTTACTCCTGCACATGATGAGAATGATTACAATCTAGGTAAGAAACATGACTTAGAAACAGTTGATATTTTAAATGATGACGGAACCTTAAATGCACATGGTTTGCAATATGAAGGGAAAGACAGATTTGAAGTAAGAGAACTGATTGCAAAAGAATTAGATGAATTAGGGTACTTAGTTAAAGTTGAAGATCATATCAACAAAGTTGGTTACTCTGAAAGAACAGATGCTGTAATTGAACCAAAATTATCCTTACAATGGTTTGTTGACATGAAAAAATTGTCTAAACCTGCTTTGGATGCGGTAATGGATGGTGAAATTAAGTTTCACCCAGACAATCAAAAAAACACTTACCGTCACTGGATGGAAAACATCAAAGACTGGTGTATTTCAAGACAATTATGGTGGGGGCATCAGATCCCTGCATACTATTATGGTAAAGGTGAGAATGATTTTGTAG
>CAKZPK010000194.1 GCA_937139035.1 uncultured Crocinitomix sp.
GTATCCCTGGTTATCAAACATCCATACAGTACCATTTGCACTTCCTGTATTTGCTAATTGTGTTGCGTCTACTACTGTTAAAATTGGAATTGTCTTACTCATAATATAAAAGTTAAATTATTTCCCTACTCATATGGCTTTTTGGGTTCCGCCTATAGAATCAAACAATATTAGTAGCTACTTAAATTGAATATTCGTAAATGAATCTGGTACAAAGAGCCGCTGAAACCTATCTTTTTAAAAGAGTAAGTAAGCCCAAATGACTAAATCGGGGTGAAATACCTAGCAAGGATTCTGAGGATAAAAAAATGAACTTATATCCAATTATTGTTGACATATAACGACACAATTGATCGGGTAGAAGTGGAAGTGATTACATTGAATAACGGATAATTAAAGGATTAGCAAAACTTTAACTGTAAATCAACTCGAATGTCTAGGTAATTCTACCTGTTTTGATTTCAAAAGGGAGGAAACCCCGTTTTAATTGGTTTAATTTATGAAAACATAAAAAACCTAAACACTACTATTATGAAAGTAAACAAACTTAAATTAGCCATGATTTTTGGGGCGATTTTTATACTCGCCACTTCAATTACAGTCAATCAATCCTCACCTAATGGAGAAGAACAAATTACAGAATTAAGACACCTTGAGGATTCTTGTTTCACTATTGGAAATCGTGGAGGAGAATCTTATGAAATTGACTCTGCTGATGCAATGCAATATATTGCCGGTTATCAAGAGTACATTAATGGAGTTAAGAAGGTGTTGGATGTAAAGGCGCCTCATTTGTATCCCAATAAAGACCAAAATTTAATTTATGGAGTAGGTACAACTATTTGTGAACTAAAAAATATTATTGCTAGTGCACAAGTTCAGGATAATAGCGAAATATGGATAATGATGGGGCTAATGTCTAATGATAGCACTGAAATGATTTTTGCGCTTGAGGGGGAAAATCGAAAAGGAGAGAAAGAGTGGCAATATTTTGACTTTACGCGTCCGTGTCCAAATTCATGCCCAGACTGGATTGGAGTTAATTATTAATTTTTAATCACTTTTGACAATAGACAAAACAAACTATGGAAAATAGTATGTTGAATACACTTAATTTATATGCTGCAAATGTGGCCTTGATTTGTGTTGGCATAAATGTTCTGTTTTGCATTGTGAATTTTAAAAAAATGAATAGTCCGTTTAAACGGCTGTTCATTTTTTTATTAATGAATTTTACAATTGAAATATTGGCGCTTGTGTTTATAAAAATGGGAATGAATAATCTTCCTCTTTTGCACATTTATGTCTTGGCGGAATTTATTTTGTTCTCCTATTTTTATAAAAGCATTATTCGTAAACCAAGCGCCTTTCAAAGCGTTTATTGGTATTTCGTTGTTGGAGGTTCCATTTTAATTGTATTGAATTCGATTTTTCTGCAATCGATTTTTGATTTTAATACTATTGCTAAAACATTTGTTCAAATTTCAATAATAGGTTATGCTGTAGTTTACTTTTACAACTTGGTGGAAGATCCAGCATTTTCTCCAACTACCTCTAAAAGTTTACGATTGGTTAATTCTGCTGTAATCACTTATTATTCAGGTAGTTTATTTATTTTTATGTTTAACGGGATTTCTTTTGAAAGTGAAAATTCAAATATTGTGTTTTGGATTTTCAATTCATTACTGAATATCATATTTCATCTTTTGATTTTATACGCATTATGGAGGTTGTATTACAAGAAAACAACATAGTCAGTATGATGACAATAGGGATTTTAATCATGTTGGCCTTTGCGCTTGCCTTTATCATTTTTGCCAATTACTCTCAAAAAAAAATATTGAAAGAGCAAATGGATAAACAAAAATTGGCTTTTGAACATCAGCAAAATCTTTTACATAGTACCATTTTAACACAGGAGGCCGAGCGAAAAAGAATCGCTAAAGATTTGCATGACGAAATAGGATCGAAGCTAAATATTATTTTACTCAACACTTTTAGGTTGGAAGAGCAAGTAAAAGAAAATGAAGATGTAAAAGAAATAACCACAGAAATTGCAACCATTATTAATCATACGATTGATTCTACTCGGCGGATATCGCATGAGTTGCTTCCGCCAACGCTTGAGGAATTTGGGTTGGTAGAAGCCATTATTGAACTCCAACATAACTTCAATCAAACGGATAATATTGAAATTGATTTTAACCTTGAGGTTGATGAAGATCAAGATATCGATAAATTGACAGAGCTTAATATTTATCGAGTGTTGCAAGAATTGGTGAATAATTCAATACGGCACGGAAAGGCAACAAAAATTCAAATTCAATTTTGGAAGCAAAATATGGGGTGCCAATTGTATTATAAAGATAATGGAGCAGGTTTTGAAGTGTTATCATTAGTCAATAAAAAAGGATTAGGAATGAAGAATATGGAAAGTAGGTTAAACATGATTAATGCGGAGTATGAATATGAATCAAGCCAAGGAAATGGTTTTGAAATGAAGATTGAATGGACCGCATAAGCTGATCACAAAAAAAAATCCCAAATGAAAACAATTAAAATTGCAATAGCAGATGACGAAGCCTTATTTCGAAAAGGAATGAAGCTAATTTTAAACGCCTACCAAGAATTTAACGTAGAGATTGAAGCTGAACATGGCGTTCATTTAATTGAACAGTTAAAGGTCGCAAATGAGCTGCCTGATATTTTGTTGTTAGATCTTAAAATGCCTGAGATGAATGGCATTGAAGTTGCAAAAGTTGTTCAAAAGGAGTTTAATGAAATCAAAATCATTGTACTCTCTACTCATTTTAGCCGGGCTTTTGTTATCAATATGATTGAATTGTCAGCCGTAGCATATTTACCAAAAAATTCGCAACCTACAGAGGTTGCAGAAACAATTAAGGCGGTTTATGAAAAAGGTTTTTACTATAATAATGAGGTTTTAACCATGATTCGTGAAAATATAATTTCTAAAACAAAGGCCAAGGCGAATTTTGAGTTTGATTTAACAGCACGAGAAAAAGAAATATTACAACTAATTTGCGAGCAATATACGGCACCTGAAATTGCCGAAAAACTATTTATTAGCCCACGAACGGTAGATGGAAACCGCAATAATTTACTATCTAAACTGAACTGTAAAAATGTTGCTGGATTAGTGGTGTTGGCACTACAACATAAGATTGTGCAAATCCCTTTGCGTTATTAATTGCAGTATTTTAACTACACAACAGTCAAGCTCTAATCAGTTTAAAGGTAATTATGTTAAAAACTCAAGGTGTTTATATATTTTTATGGAATGAACATTTTGATCCAAAACATAAGAAGGTTATCTCTTGTACTTTTTCTAATTATTTGTGCCAAAG
>CAKZPK010000195.1 GCA_937139035.1 uncultured Crocinitomix sp.
ATTTGGTATAGGTGCTAAAAAAGAGCGTTGGAAAATTGAGAATAAATTTCATGAATTGTTAGAGGTAACCAATGGTTTACTTGAAAAGGATGGTTTTTTGATTGCAAATACATATTCTCCACGTCTAAATGCTAAAAGAATTAAAGAGATTACTTCGGCTATAGTTCAAAATAAAAAAGTAGAAATATCTACTTTGGCAATTAAAACAACAACGGGTAAAATTTTAGAATACGGAGATTTAACAAGAATTTCCTAGTTGGAAACAACTACTTTCTCGGAGCTAGATAAGCCACCTGAAATAACTTCCATGATATAGACACCATTGCTATACTTATCAATGTCTAAAGCGAGTCTTATTTCTTGATTCAATTCAGCTTCTTCATGCAAGAAAACCTCAATTAGTTGTCCTGTTGGACTGTATATTCTTACGTCAGCATAATCATCAAATGGTAATTTGATAATGACATTTCCTTCATTTTGGAAAGGATTAACTATTACTGTAATAGCAATATCTTCTTTTGCAATTTCAGCAACTATTTCAAGTGTTTCAGAAGTCTCGCAACCATTGCCGTCTGTAATTTGAACAGTATAAAATCCAGGACATAAATTTGTTTGTGTACTCGTTGTGTTTCCATCTTCCCATTCATAGGTGTAAGGAGCAGTTCCTCCATTTGGAACAACATTTATAGAGGCCTTGCAAATTTTATTGTTTACGGTAAATGGAGTAATTTCCATTTCTTCTGGCTGCACGATAGTGACCGTTTCAGCAGAATAACATCCGTTATTGTCGATTACATTTACATTATAAGTCCCTGCGGATAATCCGTCTTTTGAATTGCCAAACGATCCGTCAGGCCATCTATAGCGATAAGGAGAGGTTCCTCCAACTGCCGTAATAAGTGCTGAAGCGTCTGCCGTGTCAAAACATGAAGCCGGAACAGATTGATTATGCAATTGAATGGCATCTGGTTCGTTTAATACCATGTCTGATTTTGTATAGCTGCATCCTAGTGCGTCTGTAACAGTTACATCATATGTCCCAGCCGGAACATCTATTAATGCAGGGCCAGGAACTCCGCTCGACCAGCTAAATTCATAGGGCGGTACTCCGTTATAAGCTTCAACAAAAATTCCTCCGTTTTCATAACCTGGACAACTTGGTTCAAATTGAAATACTTCATATATCTCCATTGCAATTTCAGGTTCTACGACTTCGACATGTTCGCTAGTGTATGTGCATCCGTTTTGATCGGTAACAATAACATTGTAAAAACCAGCAGGAATATCTGTTAATTCATTTCCTGTTTCATCATCAACTATCCAATTAAATACATAGCCAGCTGTTCCACCTGCAACTGCAGCAGTAACTGTTCCGTCACTTCCTCCATTGCATGTTACTTTTGTTGGTGAAAGTTGAACACTCTCAATTTTAGGAACTACTTTTTTAGATACAGGATTAGAATACATCCATGGTTGATCAGATGATTCTCGACAACCTCTTCGGTAAATTGTTGTTGCGCTAATAAATTCAGGTTCGAAATCCAATCCGTTTGCTCCTGGAATTACAACCCAACCTTCTCCAAGTATTTTTTTCTCCCAACGTAATACTAAAAACCCTTCAATTTCTCCTGTAGGTTCTGTTACGTTTTTAATGACTGTTGGAATGCCAGGACCACAAACAATTTCATTTGCTGAAATTGTTCCACCAGAAGAGATGCCCATATCGTCGTCATCACTTTCGTTGTCACCTTCTGCTTTAATTTGTGGAAGTGCGGGAATTTCTGGGTTGAAAGGTAATGTGTTAACACCTGCAAACATAGATATACTAAGGGAAATAAATGTCCCCATTAATATTGCTTTCAGAGTTAAAGTGTTACTTTTCATGACAGTCGTAACTCCTAAAGTAACATAAATATTTTAATTACGAAAATTTAACTCTAACGTATTCGTTATAAATGATTAACCCCATTTATTTGAATGAAGAATAATAATGAAAAAACACGGCGTTAACGGAGTGGTTTTTAAGCAAATTCCCAACCGTATTCGTTGTTTAATAGCTGTTGAATCAATTCAATAACCGATTCGTCATTCGTTGCAGAAATTACTTCGCCAATAAATGCAGAAACGAGTAGCTTTTTTGCGTTTCCTCTTGAAATTCCACGCGCTTGCAAGTAAAATAAAGCCATTTCATCTAACTGCCCAGTTGTTGAACCATGCGAACATTTTACATCATCAGCATAAATTTCAAGTTCTGGCTTTGAATTAATTGAGGCATTATCAGATAATAGAATGTTACCATTGTTCTGGTAGGCATTAATAACTTGTGCATCTTTTTGTACAATTACTCGGCCATTAAACACGCCCGTTGATTGGTCGTCCATAACATATTTGTAATTCTCATTGCTATAACAATTTGGTACTTGATGATCTACAAAGGTGTGATTATCTACATGCTGTTTTCCTGCAGAAACTATTGCTCCATTCATGTAGGTTTCGCAATTCTCTCCTTCAACAGCAATGTTGATATTGTTACGAACTAATAATCCTGTAAGTGTGAAAGTGTTTATTTTAAAAGTAGAATTCTTTGCTTGTTTCACTTGTGCAGTGGATACGCTTAAATTCGTTGAACTTTCATTTTGAATTTTGTGAAGCGTTAAATGAGCATTTTCAGCCACGCTTGCTTCTGTAATCGTATTATTAAAACAATTGTTTGCGTTATCACTAATGTTTGAGATAATAATAGAAGCCGAGGAAGATTTACCAGCCTCAACTAAAATTCGATTATTCGCAATGTTGTTTTCCCCAGTGCTTATAAAAACTAATTGCAACGGTTTTTCAATAACTTGATTTGCAGAAATACGAATAGAAATTGCTTCCTTAAATAGTCCTGAATTTAATGCCGTAAACACATTGTTATTATCCAAGTTCACCAAGTGAGTGATTTCCGTGGCATTTTTGTATTTGATTTCAAAATCAGAATTTACCTGACTCAATTCAGTACGAATAACACCGTTTTCAATTACAATATAATTATCACTTACCAAATGCGCAGTCACGTCAATTTGATTGCTTGGAGTGGCAGTGTTAGAGAATTTAGCATTAGAAATTTTACCAACTCGGGTATATTTCCAGTATTCATCTCTTGAGGTAGGAAAATCCATACCTTTAATTTGTTCAATTATATTGGATTGAATCTCATTTGATGGAACCGTAAGTTCACTCAAAAAAGCATCCATTTTTTTTGATAAGACTAAAGTCATTTCTTAAACTGTTTTTTCTTCTGTCAACCAATCGTATCCCTTTTCTTCTAGCTCTAAAGCCAAAGATTTGTCTCCTGTTTTTACAATTTTTCCGTCTGCTAAAACATGAACATAGTCTGGAACTATATAATCTAATAAACGTTGATAATGCGTAATTAAGATTACTGCATTGTTTTCATTTTTCAATTTATTGACACCAGCAGCAACAATTCTTAAAGCATCAATATCTAATCCTGAATCCGTTTCATCTAAAATGGCAACTTTAGGATCTAACATAGCCATTTGAAAGATTTCGTTTCTTTTCTTTTCTCCTCCTGAAAATCCTTCATTTACAGATCGAGAAGCTAATTTTGAATCTAATTCAACTAGTTTAGATTTTTCACGTACCAATGCCATGAAATCTTTAGCAGAAATAGGGTCTTCTTTTCTGTACTCTTTAATTTCATTTAAAGCCGTTCGTAAAAAGTTAATGTTGGATACACCAGGGATTTCTACAGGGTATTGAAAAGCAAGGAATAAACCTTCTTTCGCACGCTCATCCGGATCTAAATCAAGTAAATCTTGTCCATCCATCTCAACTGTACCTTGTGTTACTTCGTAACCATCTTTACCTGAAACAACAGAAGCTAAGGTTGATTTTCCCGCTCCATTAGGCCCCATAATTGCATGAATTTCTCCTGCATTTACAGTTAGATTTAAACCTTTTAAAATTGCTTTTCCTTCATCCTCAATTTCTGCATGAAGGTTCTTGATATCTAATAATGCTTTGCTCATTTCTTATTAAGATGTTAGATAATGGATAAAGAACTTAGACTACTTGTCTGACTCTTCGCCATATCTTATGTCATTTTTATTTTTTGTCTTATAGTATTAGTCGTAAAACCAATACATACTTTAATTTTCTTTTATCCTACGCTATTCTCTAATGAGATGGCTAATAATTTTTGTGCTTCAACAGCAAATTCCATAGGTAGTTTATTCAATACCTCTTTCACATAACCATTTACAATCAGTCCAATTGCGCTTTCTTCAGAAAGTCCACGTTGTTGACAATAAAAGATTTGATCTTCTCCAATTTTAGATGTTGTAGCCTCATGCTCTAACTTGGCAGAGTTGTTTGAACATTCTATATAGGGAAAAGTATGTGCGCCGCATCTGTCAGACATCAATAAACTATCACATTGTGTAAAGTTTCTTGCGTTGTGTGCGTTTTTGTTAATTTGAATTAACCCTCTATATGAGTTTTGCGATTGTCCAGCAGAAATTCCTTTGGATATCACTGTACTTTTAGTGTTTTTGCCAAGGTGAATCATTTTAGTACCAGTATCAGCTTGTTGATAGTTGTTAGTAACAGCAACTGAATAAAACTCACCAATTGAATTGTCACCTTTTAATATACATGAAGGATATTTCCATGTTACAGCCGAGCCTGTTTCAACCTGTGTCCAAGATATCTTAGAGTTGGTATGGCACATTCCTCTTTTAGTTACAAAATTGAAAATACCACCAACACCGTTCTTGTCTCCAGGAAACCAGTTTTGAACTGTAGAGTATTTAATTTCGGCATCATCCAAAGCGATTAATTCTACAACAGCAGCATGCAGTTGATTCTCGTCACGTTGAGGCGCCGTGCATCCTTCAAGGTAAGAAACATAACTACCTTCGTCAGCAACAACTAATGTACGCTCAAATTGTCCAGTGCCAGATTCGTTAATTCTAAAATAGGTTGATAATTCCATTGGGCATCTTACACCTTTAGGAATGTAGCAAAATGAACCGTCAGAAAATACTGCCGAATTTAATGCCGCATAAAAGTTATCTTTTGTAGGTACAACTGTACCTAGATATTTTCTAACTAAATCGGGGTGGTTTTGCACGGCTTCACTGAAGGAAGAAAATATAATCCCTAATTCACCTAGTTTTTCTTTAAACGAAGTTGCAACAGAAACAGAGTCCATTACAAAATCTACTGCAACACCTGTTAGCTTTTTTTGCTCATCTAATGAAATACCCAATTTGTCCATTGTAGCTTTCATTTCAGGGTCAACGTCATCCCAGCTTTCATACTGCTTTTTAGGAGCAGCAAAGTAAGAGATTTCTTGAAAGTTTGGCTTTTTATATTTTACATGCGCCCAATCAGGCTCAATCATGTCTTGCCAAATCTTAAATGCATTTAGTCGGTATTCCAGTAGCCATTCTGGTTCGTTCTTTTTTGCTGAGATTATTCGAATAACATCTTCGTTTAATCCAACAGGAATCTTGTCCGATTCTATTTCAGTTGTAAAACCAAATTTGTATTCTTGGTTTTTTAATTCTTCTGCTAATTCTTCTTCCGTGTAGCCCGCCATGTTCTATTTCTTTCCGGTAAATTAAAGTGAAAAACTTTCGCCACAACCACATGTGCGTGATGCGTTCGGATTAGTGAAAACAAATCCTTTGCCGTTTAGGCCGCCGCTATAATCTAATGTGGTTCCTGCTAAATAAAGCACACTTTTTTTATTCATAACTACTTTAATTCCATTGTCCTCAAACTCCTTGTCGTCTTCATTAATGCTATTGTCAAACTCCAATTGATACATTAATCCAGAGCATCCACCACCTTCTACACCTACTCTAATGAAGTGTCCATCATTCTTCTCCTCACGCATCATTCTAAGAGCAGTTTCTTTCGCTATATCAGTAACTGTTATCATATCGTTATTTTTAGATTTTGTTAGGCGTTCAACCTTAGAAACGGTGTCGGCAAAAACAAATCATTGTGCAAAAATACCCTTTTTGAGGTAGCGCTACAAAAAAAACAGTCAAATTTTGATTGGACGAATTTCTTCAACTCTCTGTATCCCTTGTAAACACTAGGTAAACTGCGCGAATATTATTTAGAATGATTCTAAACAGCTCAGTAGCTAATATATGGATTCTAATAATTTGTTATTAATTAAAAACACTATTAATTTTGCAATAGACTATAAGATTTGATAACGTCAAAATGAACCAAAAACTAGATTCATATTTAGTTGTTTATGAGCGGGTTTGGTAATTAAACAAGGCGGTGTCTTAATTTAAATTAGAAACATGAAAACATCAATCGCAAGAAAAGTACTGATGGCATTGTCCGGATTTTTTCTTCTTTTCTTTTTACTGCAACACTTTATTATTAATTTTTCTTCAGTTATAAGTGAAGACGGATTTAATAGCGCTTCTCATTTTATGGGAACGAATCCTATCATTCAATATGGCCTTCAGCCAGTATTGATTTTTGGAGTTATTTTCCATTTGGCAATGGGAATTTATTTGGAATTGCAAAATAACAAAGCTCGAAGTGTAAAATACGCAATGAATAAACCAAGTGCAAATGCAAGTTGGATGTCGCGTAACATGATTTATACAGGATTAATGGTGATGTTGTTTTTAGGATTGCATTTCTACGATTTTTGGATTCCAGAAATCAAAACGAAGTTTATTGACGGAGATATGTCTGGCGCATTAAATGGCGTTGAAGGCACACGTTATTTTCACGAATTACAACATAAATTTGTAGATGTTTGGAGAGTAGCTCTTTATTGTCTGTCATTTGTGTTCTTATCATTACACTTATTACACGGTTTTCAATCGGCATTTCAGTCGGTTGGTTTCAGTCACAACAGATACACGCCAATTATTAAAAAATTAGGTAATTTATATGCAGTAGTTGTTCCTTTGGGATTTGTTTTCATTGCATTGTATCATTACGTTTCACAGTTATAATATTGAATAGATGTCAGTTTTAGATTCAAAAACACCTGAAGGTCCAATTAAAGATAAGTGGACTAATCATAAGAACAAGATCAATGTTGTTAATCCTGCTAACAAAAGGTTAATTGATGTAATTGTAGTTGGTACTGGTTTGGCTGGTGGAGCTGCTGCAGCGTCTCTAGCAGAAATGGGATACGCAGTAAAAGCATTTTGTTTTCAAGATTCGCCAAGACGTGCACACTCAATTGCTGCACAAGGTGGAATTAATGCAGCAAAAAATTATCAAAATGATGGTGATTCAGTTTACCGATTGTTTTATGATACAGTAAAAGGTGGTGATTATCGTGGGCGAGAATCAAACGTTTACCGTTTAGCAGAAGTTTCTGCAAATATTATTGACCAATGTGTAGCACAAGGAGTTCCTTTTGCACGTGATTATGGTGGGTTATTAGATAACCGTTCATTTGGTGGGGTTCTTGTTTCAAGAACATTCTATGCGAAAGGACAAACTGGGCAGCAACTTTTATTAGGTGCTTACTCAGCTATGAATCGCCAAATTGGTAAAGGAAAAATCAAAATGTACAACCGCCACGAAATGTTGGATGTTGTCGTTGTTGATGGCAAAGCAAGAGGAATTATTGCGCGTAACCTAATTACAGGTTCTATTGAGCGTCACTCTGCACATGCTGTTGTTGTTGCCTCTGGTGGATACGGAAATGTATTTTTCTTATCGACTAATGCAATGGGATCAAATGCTACTGCAGCTTGGAAGATCCATAAAAAAGGAGCTTTCTTTGCTAACCCTTGTTATACGCAAATTCACCCAACTTGTATTCCTCGTTCAGGTGATTATCAATCGAAATTAACATTGATGTCTGAGTCATTAAGAAATGACGGAAGAATTTGGGTTCCTAAAAATATGGAAGATGTAGAAGCGATTCGATCTGGAAAGAAAAAGCCAGTTGAGTTGTCTGAAGATGAAAGAGATTATTATTTAGAAAGAAGATATCCTGCATTTGGAAACTTGGTTCCACGTGATGTGGCTTCAAGAGCAGCAAAAGAAAGATGTGATGCCGGTTATGGTGTAAACCAAACTGGTGAAGCTGTGTTTTTGGATTTTGCTTCGGCGATTCAACGATATGGTAAAGAAGCGGCAACTGTAAATCATGAGCCAAATGCATCTAAAGAAAGAATTATTGAATTAGGGGCAGAGGTTATCAAAAACAAATACGGAAACCTTTTCCAAATGTATGAGAAGATCGTAGATCAAAACCCATACAAAACTCCAATGATGATTTATCCTGCGGTCCATTATACAATGGGAGGTATTTGGGTAGATTATAATTTAATGACTACAATTCCTGGTTGTTATGCAGCTGGTGAGGCTAATTTCTCTGATCACGGGGCAAATAGACTTGGTGCTTCTGCTTTAATGCAAGGTTTGGCTGATGGTTATTTTGTATTACCATATACAATTGGAGATTATTTAGCAGATGAAATTCGTACTGGTCCAATTCCAACGGATTCTCCAGAGTTTGATGCTGCAGAAAAAGATGTTCGCGGAATCATTGATACTTTAATGAATATTAAAGGAACTAAATCTGTTGATCATTTCCATAAACAACTTGGAAAAGTAATGTGGGATAATGTTGGGATGGCGCGTAATGCTAAAGGATTGGAAGAGGCGCAAACTAAGATTCGTCAGATTCGTGAAGAATTCTGGAAAGATCTTCGTGTTCCAGGAGAAGCAAATGAGCTAAACACTGAGTTGGAAAAAGCGATTCGTGTTGCAGATTTCTTGGAGTTAGGAGAATTATTTGCAAAAGATGCTTTACATAGAAATGAATCATGTGGTGGACACTTTAGAGAAGAGTCTGTTGAGTTAGACGGAGAACAAAAGGGAGAAGCTAAACGTGATGACGTTAATTTCAAATATGTAGCCGCTTGGGAATGGACAGGAGATCCAGGTGAGTCGAAATTGCACAAGGAAGATTTAGAGTTTAAAGATATTGAGTTAAAACAACGTTCATATAAATAAGAAAGCTATGTCAGGAAAAGGAATGAACTTAACATTGAAGATTTGGCGTCAGAAAAATGCTACTTCAAAAGGTAAAATGGAGACATATAAAGTGACAGATATTTCTGAGCACATGTCTTTCTTAGAAATGATGGACGTTTTAAACGAGCAATTGGTCCATGAAGGGCAAGAGCCTATTGCTTTTGATCATGACTGTCGAGAAGGTATTTGCGGAATGTGTTCACTACATATTAATGGAGAGGCGCATGGACCAGATAGAGGTATTACAACTTGTCAGTTACACATGAGAATGTTTAACGACGGAGATACCATTTATATTGAGCCATTTAGAGCAAAAGCGTTCCCAGTAATTAAAGATTTAATTATTGATAGAACAGCATTTGATCGTATTCAGCATGCAGGTGGATTTGTATCTGTAAATACATCAGGAAATACACAAGACGCGAATGCATTGCCAATTCCAAAGGCAGATGCTGATAAGGCGTTTGATGCTGCAACTTGTATTGGTTGTGGGGCTTGTGTTGCTTCTTGTAAAAATGCTTCTGCAATGCTTTATGTTTCAGCAAAAGTGTCGCAATTTTCATTATTGCCACAAGGTAAGGTTGAGGCTAAAGATCGTGTGTTAAACATGGTAGAGCAAATGGATAAAGAAGGTTTCGGTAACTGTACGAATACAGGTGCTTGTGAGGTTGAATGTCCAAAAGGAATATCTTTAGAAAATATTGCTAGAATGAACAGTGAATATTTGAAAGCTTCAATTACAAAAGAGTAGTAACAAGATTAGTATAAATAATTAGAGCCCACAGGTTTGTTTTTTGAACTACCTGTGGGCTTTTTCGTTTCAAATGTTTCAGTAAAGAGCAACCAATTTCCAAACTGTTGTCAATCGATCAATTAGTGTCCTATTGCAAAGGGGGGGGGCACTTTTCGATTTGTGAGTAAAGGTTGTGTATTTGCAATGTAGAAAATGCTAAATTTGGATTTATATGGTGAACCCCATTTTGATCCCGAATAACATCAAAAATCAAGTAGTTTTAATTGCTGCTTTGGATTGGGGTATGGGACATACGACACGGTGTGTCTCGGTTATTAGTCAATTAATTCAGCAGGGGAACCAGATCATCTTTGCTGGCAATGAATGCCAAATAAATTTCATGGCGCTAGATTTTCCAGAAATAAGAACTACAGCTCTGGATGGATATAATATTCAACTTGATTCTAAAAAGTCTACCTACCTTCAAATGGCGCGTCAACAGAAAAGTATCATGCGGGCCATAAAAGAAGAGAACAGTTGGTTAAAAGAGTTTGCAGAGAAAAATAAGATAGAATTTGTCATTTCGGATAATCGTTATGGATTTTATCATGATACTATTCCTTCAGTTATCATAACTCATCAGCTGAATTTGCAAGTACCCAATTTTAATTTCATTACCAATTGGGTGATTAAACGCCTCATTGAAAAATTTGATTCTTGTTGGGTGCCTGATGATAAGAATCGAGCATTAACCGGAGAGTTGTCTAACGCAAAAATCAAAATTCCAGTTTGTTTTTTTGGTTT
>CAKZPK010000196.1 GCA_937139035.1 uncultured Crocinitomix sp.
ACTCTCCAAAAATGTCAACCAATCCAAAATTTTCTGTTTCAGTTGCAATCTCCAATTCAGCCTCTTTATTTCCTGCAATGGCCAATGTCCAATCGCTCAATGTTACACAGTCGGTAACCAGATATAGTTCGCGAAAAGAATAATAAGATTGCGTAAGCTTTATAATGAGCTCATTTTGGATTTGACTCCAATTCGCAATTCGAAAAGCTTTGGGGTCATTTCCTTTAAAAATAAAACTTCCTAACTCATCAAAAGCAAGCACCTGCTTACTAAATTCAAATTCACCATCAATGGCATTTTGGCCCGTCCCTCTGCCGGAGTATGGTTTAGAACTTCCTTGTTGAAATATCCAACTAGATGGATTGAGTTTAATTTCATTTACAAAATCAACTTCACCAGCATCAATAATCATAGGGTTAAAAATATTCCCTAAAAAAATCATCTGCCCGTTTCTGATTTGAAAAAAATCTCCGGGATAAACATTTCCAGAATTTGGGATTACGGAAAAATATCCTCCCGTTTTATTATACGTTTCCCTATAAAATTTCTTAAATATATTATCCATAATTGTGTGTGTAAAATGTCACCTGACACACTGGTCAGATGACATAAAGTTTTACTATTAAGACGCTAGAGCCGCAGCATTAGCAGCAGCATAACCCGCCTCAAGCGATTGCAGTTTAATTTGAGCCTGCATTAATTGTGCATTTGCTGCATTCAACTGTTTTGTTACAGAATCCACCGCATCAGACGCTGTTTTATTTACAGTAACAGCATGGTTGTATGCGTTATTAATCAAGACTCTAATTTTTTCAAGATCTTCCTGACTAGTTGATTCCTCGTTTAACGTACCATCTGCATTTGCTGGTTCATTTAATGAGTTATATAAAGAGATGCTTGCCCCTAACTCTAAACCAGTTGCCGCTCTTGCTTCAATAATACTTGCCTGAGCTGTAAAAGTGGAATTTAATGCGACTAACATTAAAGCAACAGCATTATTTGCGTCTGTTCCGGCTTTCGTTATCATATTAACTAAATCATCTGAAATTAGAGGATTGAGTGCTTTTTTACGAATAATTAAATTCTGTAGTTTATCAATAACTTCAGCTGAATAAATCAGTTCAAGCATTACTTCTCTCACTTTAAGTGCCAACTGCTTCGTTCTTTGATCTGCAGAACTAACTTCATCAAAAGCAATTTCTGAATTATTCTTTAAATTCTTGGCCATATTTATAATGCTAGCCAAATCGCTTTGATTTTTGGTTGCCACATCTAAACTAGTGACAGAAGCAGATAAATCAGCCTTGAATGTATTTGATTTTTCTGTCAATGAATCCACGACAGATTGCAATTGAACGACTTTATCTTGCGCATTCATCACATCAAGTGATAAAGCATCTAATTCCGCTTTTTTAGCTTCTGTAACACCATATTTAATAGGTGTTGTTTGTGTTGTAGTTGTCATAATAATGGGTGTTTAATCTTATGTTAATGAAAATTTGATACTCTTAGTATTTACAAAATTGGATAAAGCGTTGGTGTATTCCGCGGCTTCAGACGCCTCAACAGTTGAATAAGAAAGTACCACAGGCACATATTCATCTCCAACAATTAGCTTATTTCCAAAATTATCAGTTGTAGTATCGTCTAAGGTTACTTCAAAAGTTCCAGATACAGAATTTACATCTGGTGCTGCTGCTTTATCAAGTGCAGCAACCTTATAAAGCCCAGTCGGAACTTGTTCTGCCAAAGCCAAGTTAAAAAACACACCACATTTCCCTAGTGTTTGATATCCTTCTACTTTAGCTTTTCCTAACTCCTTAATTGTAGCTTGGTTTGTTGCAATTGTTGCATTCGCAATCTCAAGTCCTTTCAATGCTTTAGACTCTTCTGGAGATAACTTCGTCAACTTTGCTGCTGCCATGCTTTTTGCTCCTGAAACATGATCTTCCAACTTTGCTATGTCAATTGCTCCTTTATAATCAGTTTTAATTTTTGCAATTTTACCTTGAGCTGCTTTTACATTTGCTTTGCTTTTTGCAAATTTCATAGCGTAAGCTGCACTTTTTTTAGTTGTTGGCAAATTAGAATCAGAAAGCAAGTTACCTACTTTAGCTGAACCAGACGGCAAAAACATAACACGGTACTGCATAGTGTAATTTGCAGGTTGCGTTACTTTAAACTGAAATTTACTTCCTGAATAAGAAGGAGTTGCAGACGTTGGAAACTTAACTGCATTTAACAAATGTGTCATCTTAAAGTTTTCAGACCCTGCAGACAATACTTCCTCATAATTATTAATCATGTTTTTATACTCCTGCGTCATTTTGATATATAAAAAGAGGCAATATTCTTTTCCTAAATCAATTGAATTCCCATTAGAATCATCAATACCTGTGCGGCTTACCGCTTGGCTATAAGACATTGGTAAACTAGAAGTACCTGGGTCTATCTTAACAAACATAGGATTTCCACTTGTTGAATTACCAGTCAATGCGGCCTCTGCAGAAGTTGTTGAGAAAGTTGATTTTGATGCACTATCAACAACAATCACATAATAAGCTTGAACAGCATTTTGAGCATTTCCACTCGCATCTTGCTTAGGGTAAAGTGGTGTTAAATATGAATTAAATGCAAATGTAAAACCTGCGTCAGTCGGTTTGTTAGCACCACTCATTACTCTCAATCCTGAATTCAATTCTAAATTACTCAATTGATAAGCAGTAGTTATTCCATAATTTGCAGCATTCAAATCCTCCGTTAATCCCTCTGCTTTTTTCTCAATATTATTTGCTTCAACAGCTGCGGTATTTTGTGCATCCAACGTGGTTGAAGTAGTTTCAAACTGAGCAACATAACCTTCATTTAAAGTATTTAGGGCTGCTCCTGTGGACTGCGCCTCTGTTAAAACCGTACTTGCTGTTATTGAAGAAGCCAACATAGTTGACTCCATAGCTAACTGTGAAGCAAGCTCAGCATTGTATGCTGTTTTGTCCATATTGGCTTTTGCTGCTGCAGTTTGCTCATGAATTGTAGATTTATAGGATGCCGCACTAACAATACTTAGCGCATTCCCCAGGTCTCCGGCCAATTGTACAATTGCATTTGCTGCAATTTGAACGTTAGAAGCTGCCACGGCTGTGTTATTTACCGCCTGATCTACACAGGTTTTCTCTTGTGTTGCCGCATCAATAACATTAACACCTGAATTATTATTCTCATTGACGGAAGTTAAAATATCCTGCTCCTTCTCATATGTTTCTAAAGTAGCGTCAAATTTATCATTCGCAGATATCAAAGCACCTTGTGCATAATAAAGCGAAATTTCCTGCGCACTTAATGCGCTTTGCGTCTTTTGTAAAGATTTCGCTTGCTCGTCGAGTGAGTTAACTATACTCGCTCTTAAATTCTCATTGTATGTATTCATAAGTTTATGGTTTAGATTTATTGTTTATAATTATATATTTAATCGTTCGAAAAAAGTCTTAACTAGTATCTATTATCAATATTGAGTGATATTTCATTTTAAATCGTTTTTAGTGAATATTATTTGTTCCGCTTTAGTTAGTAAGGCCAGTTAACATGAATTGGTTTGTCCATCCATGGGTACTTTATAATTCCAAATGAAAAAGGAGATTTATTTAAAAGGATATCATAAGCTCTTTTTTCCACATCTAAAGTCCAACGGTCAACCTCTTCCCTGATTATCCCATCTCTAATTAGCCAATTCCCCCTAAAACCATCTACAGAAGTGTCTCCTATCGTTGACCAATGACTGACTATTGCAGTAATCAAACCTTCAATTAGTTCTTTTTCATCTGCAGTAATTTGGACACCAGCTGTAACTGGTGAGGTGGGATGAAATCCAACTAATATTTTGTTTAAGACTAAATAGTGTTCCTCATTTTCTGCAATTCCATTGACCAAAAACTGTAAATAATGTACGGCCTTATTTTGCGCATCCTTTGACAGGAAACTTCCATCTTTTACAAGGTTTAATCGATCAAACATCATGACGATATAATTGTTAGCCAATACAAGGCCTGCATTGTTAATTCCAATGCCCTCTTCTAATAATTGTGGAGGTTCCTCCATTTTTTGTTTTGTTTTATTGTTTGATAATTCGTTGGCAACCACAAAACCCCGTTTTTTATTTACTTGCTCTTGTAGCTTTTCTGTAAATCGACGGAAAGAAACTCGCAGGCCTACAGGTAAATAAGCCTCATTTCTTTGAATCGCTTTAACAACAACCTCCTCCTTTAAACCATATTTCACCTTTGATTCCCACATCAGTTCGTTCCATATTTTTTCAGAAGAAAGAAGACTCCAATTCCCAGTTTTTAAAGAGATTACAGTTTTACGGAAAAGTATTTCAGTTAATTGAGCTTTTAAACTCAATGAAAAATCGCCAGTATTAAAACAGTTAAATAGTTTTTTAAGTTGGTTAATGAGTTTAGCTTGACCGCTATAGGTTGTTTTCAAAAAATTAAGCCAAGTAGTTAAGCTTATCTTCTTTTGCAAGGCTTTTACCACCTGTTCAAATTCATTTGATTTACTCAATTCTTTAACCACATACTCAGGATGATACAGAAGAATCACATCCATCAATACATCCACACTATTATAATCAGGAACATCAAACCAGTTTGGTATTCTACTTTCTAATAATAGAGACTTAAAAAGATCATGGTTTATTCTTGAATTAAGAATTTCTACTAATGCCAAACGTCCTTCTTCACTTACTTCACCTTTTCCCAAAGCAGCTTCTTCAGTAGAATCTTGATTTTGATATGCGTCCAAATTAAAATCAGCAAAGACAGGATTCATTTTTTCTAAAAGTTTAAGTATGAAAGGACTTAATTGCACACCTTGAGATTGAATAACAGCTAATATATCCTTGGTTTTTAATCCTTTATTTAAAGTAAGACCGGCTATAAATGACTGAACTAGTTTGGTCATAGCAATCGTATTACTTGACCCTTGACGCAATTGTAAAAACAGTAGTTTCCACGCCAACCGTTTTAATGCAATATGAGTAGAACTTCCTCCTTTAAGATTTACTAGGGCGGTTAAGAAAATCAATGTAGATTGAAAATCTGCCACCTTGATAGCGGTTGAGATGCTTGCCAAATTCAATAATTGCTTGTCAAATGAAAAGTTCGCCTCAAAATAATCTAGAACAAGATCATTAAAATCAACCATTTCAACAATTCCTATAAACGCCTCTGGATCATTCTTTAGCAATTCATAAATCGCATCATTTAGAGGATTATCAGAAGGTAATGAATGACCTTTCAAAACCTTTTGCAGGTTTTCAATTATTGATTTATCGGTAATTGCTGCTCTCTCAGGTAACTCGGCTTTTCTATCAGTCTTAGCTGCTTTTTGCAGTTGGCGATCGCGAATACCTAACGCTTCCTGTAAAATGGTCTTAAATCGCTTATAATTGCCATTATACGATTCATAAGCCAATAACACATTCCAAAAAATAACAGTTTGGCGCCTTACAGATAGATTTGAGAGTATTTTCTCACCAAATAGTAAATGCAAGTTTAAGCGACCATTACTTAATTTTTTAGTCCATTTGTTTTCTGCAGGTAAAAAGTGAGGCACCAATATCTGTAATGATTGATTAAACCTTGTCACCCAATCTTTACCTGATGATTCACGCAAATGAATTAACCTTTTTGCACTTTTCTTAATCTTTAACGCCTTCCCCTTCTCTATCTCAGCCAAAAGCACCTCAAAGCTAGGATTTACAATACTTAAACCAGACTTCATCTCTTCATGCAAAAGCTGTTGCAATAAATTATCACCTTTCAATTCTTTTGAAAAGTCTTGCAACTTAATTCGCATTCTAGAATTTCCATCTTCCCTAATTATTTGAATAATTCTTTTGACAAAAAATTTAACTCTATTAACACCTGTCGCCTTATTATTAAGCAGCGTTACCAATGATTTTACATATACCTTTCTAGTAAAAGCAATTCCCATCTCTGCTGTCATGCTGCTCAAGAAAACCTTGACATCACTAATCTCGTTTCTCAAAGATGAAGCACTCGAATTAAGAATAGAATCTCTAAGTATTAATAATTGGTCATTATGCAAGACCTCCATAAACTGTTGCTGTAATGCACTATGCCACGATTGATTTTCAAGGAATTGCAAAAACGCTACAGGGTTCTCCTTTAAAAATGTTGTGAACTTACTCTGCCCCTTCAATTTATCCATACTTTTTTCAATGGACAATGGATTAGAGGTTGCGAACAAAAAGAATTCTAAATATGGAATGATTGTCCATTTAGAAGCACTTTCCATTGCATCAAAGTAGTAATTACGAACTGTTGCCACAGTTGATTTGAAGACCTGTGGATGAACATTAGAGTTTGAAGCACTACTCTTTAACGTTTTATTCATTTCTTGATAAAGCGCCTGAGGATCAACATTCAGCTGTAGCAATAATTGAACTAACAGTGATTCGCGGTCAACATTTGCAAGTTTATTGTTTATTGACATTTGAGCAATTGCACGATACCATTGGCTTAATTGGATGTGCGGCTTTGCCCATTTGCTTAACAACTGAATACTTTCAATTAATTCAAACGAATCGCTACCATATACTGTGTGAAGAAATGCAGCCAAACCAGCTTCATTTAAATTTGCCACTAATTCATTTAATCGCTCATGTTCATTAATATTATTTGCTAATATTTTTTTAAATTCTTTTGAACTATTTTGATCTAAATGGACAATAAATTCATCCCAATTCGCGATAGATTCATCTGTTAAAACGTTGCCATTAGCGCTGAAGTATTTATTTAACACACTAATCTTAATGTTTTGATTATCAAAACTTTTAACCTGACCAACCTCTTTGTTTTTTTTAGCTAATAAACTAAGCGTTAGTATAAAACCAGAATCAACATGTTGAATAGCTGTGATTTGCTCCACGGCTCGCTGAATTTCACTAAACAAAGCAGCATAGTCCATATTGTGGTGGCGGGCCATTTGCAGAATACTACTCTCCATAAACTCAATGCGATTGAACAACGTTCCTCTTTCATCAAACAAATGATTAAGTACCCAAAACCATAAATTCTTTTTAAAATCACCAACATTAGACCGCACAATTGGTTCCTTCTCCTGTATTGCCACAAACTCCTCAGTAAAAGTTATTATTTGGTTTGAATTATTTGGCTCTATTAAAGCAATTAACTTTTTAACCGTAGGTTCTTGAAATTGCCAAGCAATACGTCTTCTTA
>CAKZPK010000197.1 GCA_937139035.1 uncultured Crocinitomix sp.
TACTTCATAAGTTTGTGAAAAACTCAATAAGACGGAGAAAAGAGCACGGCTAAATAGGATGTTTTTTAATTTCATCATGCTTATAAGTATCTTGTTGAAGTCGTTTTTTGTTTCTTATTATTGAAATCGAATCCAATAAATATCTCATGTGCGCCAGCAGATGCACTGCTCAATTTATTAATGAACAGATCGTATGCATAACCAACACGCATAAAGTCAGTAATATTAGCGTCCAATAAAAAGTTGACACTTGTTTTGTTTCTGAAGGAGATTCCAAACCAAATACGCTTATAAAATAGGGCGCTTAAATTAATATCCATATTGGCGTCAAATCCGTCAGACTGTTTAACTAAAAACGAAGGTTTGAGTGTTAGTTTTTCATTAATTTCAAAAGCATATCCTGCCCCTAATGAATTATAGCTTCTTAAATAATATTTTGCAGTTGGAATGTCAGTGTAGTGAAACTCTTGCTTCCCCAAGTGATTCAATGCTAATCCAATATAAAGCTTACGTGTATAGTAGTATAAACCAAAATCGATACTTGCCGCAGTTGAAGTGTGTCTTGAACCAATATTCAAATAATCAGTCTGATCTTTAAAATCCAATTTTGAAGCGTTTAAAGAACTTGTAAAGATTCCCGCTCTTAAACCAAAAGACAATTTTCCGGTTCGAAGTCTTAAATGATATGCACCTGATAAAGCAGCATGAATATTAGCTTGCGCACCTAAGCGATCTGCTGCAAAATTTGCTCCCCAAGCCAAGCTTTTAGCAGTGGTATTGGAGTGAATTGAAAAAGTAGAAGTAGTTGGTGCACCATCCATTCCCATCCAACGAGTGCGGTGCATCAATACAGCACTCATTGCATTCCGTGATCCTGCATATGCTGGATTAATCACAAATTGGTTGTACATATATTGACTATAAACGGCATCTTGTTGAGCAAAGCCCTGGAAACTCATTAATACAGTCAGAAGTAGAATACTCTTTTTCATGCGGTTAATTTTTATTCGGCTTTATTACTCTCTAATTACTTGAACCCATCCAGACACGATTACTTCACCACCGGATACTGCAGTGAAATAATAGGTGCCAGAATCTACAGGGTCACCATTACCATTCGTCCCCTCCCATTTTACTGTTTCGCTGTCGTAGTTTTCATGTTCTTCCAAAACATCTCCCCAGCGGTTATAAATTACTACAGTATTTGTTGTGAAATTGTTTAAAGCAGGAATCTCTAAAAAATCATTTTTTCCGTCGCCATTAGGAGTAAAACTGTTATAGTATTCTTTGCAGTCTGCTTTTACTTCAAACGGGAAACACTCTTGTTCATAAGCACAACCACCGTAACCATAAGCAAAATAAGTCACTGCTTCGCTCTTAACTGGAACTTTTATTGATGGGCCATTTGAAAATGCATCACCATCTACATCCCATTCATCTTTCAACCAACCCCAGATATAATTTTCACTTTCCCCTCCTCCTTTTGAAAGAGTTAAGGTAACTGAATCGCCCAAACACAGAACATTCAAATCTGCTGACACATCTGTTATGACAGGATTGACGCACCAAAACATTTTTCTGATTCGTGAATTGATATCAGAGATAATAAAATCACCATCAATGTGAAGGATATCAATTGGGCTCATGTTGGTATTGAACGCTGGTTGAGTCTCTAACCCTGTAATATCATTCACCGCTGAGCCTTCTCCCTCATCAAAAGTTGTACCTGCAACTAGATTAATATTACCATCTTCCTCAATTGTTGTAGATAAAGGGATTTTTCTGATTACATGATTCCCGATATCACAAAGATACATGGTGTCATTGACAATTGTAAACCCGCAAGTATTTGTAGCCAATCCAGCATCTTTAGCTGGCCCTCCATCTCCAAAGTATTCGCTTTCACCGTTACCTGCTACATGGTAGATATTACCATCAACAATTTTTTTTACACTATAAGCATCTTCTCCACTTGGCCCCGTCAAATAATAAATATTCCCTTTACTATCAGCTCCTAAACCAAGTGTTAAATTCAACTTAACACTTAGAGCATCATCTCCATTGTCAATTCCTTCATACGTCCCTTCATCAAAATAGCTCGGTATACCAGCCACCCTGTAGGTTAACCCAGACTCAATGTTTATTTTTTGAATAAAATTGTTATCCTGAAGTGTAGCAGAGTAATAAAGGTATTCCTGTCCATCACTCTCAGTTATCACCTTTAATGATCCAGCATTTCCAATAGGATGACCTAAAGCTGTTTCTTCAGACTCAGGATAATCACCCAATTCATCTTCTCCATTACCCGCAAATTCTTCAATTGAGCCATCAGGATGACGCACATAAATATACTCCAAATCATATATATCAGCTCCTCCTTCTCCTTTAGAAAAATAGAGATTATTATTCTTATCAATAGCAATACCAGTTAACGGTGTAACATCAGAAATTATCTCTTCCAAAGTCGAATAATCACTGCTTAATTTGTAGATAGACCCCAAATAAGAACCGCTAGAATACATAAATGAAGTAAAATATATATTGTTTTCTGAATCTTTTGCAAGGGCTCTAGGAGATACAAATCCATTTTCTAGAGGCGCGTCTCCCATTGTGAAGGTCGTCCCTCCATCACCTGCAATGTTTGTGATAGACCAATGCTGAGCGTTAACCATTTGGCTAAAACTTAGAAACGCGAAAAGTAAAATGGAGAGCGAGGTGATTTGATTTTTTTTCATTTTGTTAAGCATTTACCCACATCTACCGAACGGTGTTAAGAGTCAATAATTCAGTTGGTTGAGCATGGTTTATAATGCTAAAATACAAAAAAAATAAAAGCCTTTATTTTTAACATCTTACAGGGAGTGTCTTACATTAAGCGAAACAGGCAATAAACACCTGTAACACAAATAATTAAAGAGCGATCAGCACCCCGGAGACTTCGGTATAATTCCGTATTTGTACGTAATTATGACTACTCTTTTGGCAATGTTATTTCAGTAACTGTTTCATAAACTGATTGAATAACAGCTGTCATTCTCTCAATGTCCAATGTTTCAAGTTTGTCAGTTGAATGATGATAGTTTTTGTTGCGATAAAAACCTGTATTTGTTATCATAACAGCACTATAACCAAACTTCCAGTAATTTAAATGATCTGAAAAGTCAATTCCTGGTAATTTACCTGGCGCTTGAAAGGCTTTGGTCTTTACGTTTTTATTCTTTTTCATTTTACGCTTGTACTGCCTTGCAAATTTCCCTCGATTAAATTTACTGACAACGGTAATGTAATCACCTCTACCACCGTAAAACATTTTTAAAAGCCCAAGCGGGTAATCTTGACTTTTTTTAGCATCATTAAAATAACCAATCATTTCAAGGCAAATCATTCCATCTACTTTGATTCTGTTATCAGCAAGCCATTTAGCATGAACATAACTCCCCATGTTTTGAGACCGAAAGAATGGCGGTTCCTCCAAAGAATACGCAACCAAATCGATTCGTGCATTTAACTCTTTACCTTTTAAAAGCCTTGCTAGTTCAAGTAGCCCAACTACACCTGATGCATTGTCATCCGCTCCGTCTTGCGCACCGCATACATCATAATGCGCACCAATAATTATTCTATTTTCATGCTTGGTTCCAAATGAGCCAATTACATTTTTATAGACGTTCTTACCCACTTCATACTCTTGATAAATAGTGGAATCAGTGTATTGATCGAACTCTTGATGAATATAACTTGCTACTTTATTTAATGCTGTTATATTTTTATAGTTACGTGGTCCTTTAGTATTAAGGATTTCTGCAAAATGTTTTAAAACAAGTGTAGAATCGGCCTTTTGAGAAAAAAGAAATCCATAACAAAACACCGTTGGTAAGAATAGAAATAACCTTAATTGATTAACCATAAAATGAAATCGTTGTAGCACCGCCCATACCATATTCACTATATGGAGCATCATAATAATCTAACTGAATGCCGCTACTATTTGAAAGGTGATCTAGATATTGATGAATCTCAGATTTTAGCACCCCTTCTCCTTTACCATGTATAACTACAACTTTTTTTAACCTTGCAGCCAATGCATCTTGAACAAATGCACGGCAAGCTGTCATTTGTATTTGAACAATTTCGAAATTTGATAGATGAGTTGTGTGATCTCTTAATTCTTCAATATGTAAGTCAATTTCAGAAGGAGTTCTAGCAATGTTTTTAACGATAGTAATTTTAGACACCGCAACCGCAGGTCTAGCTGCAACACGGTCTTTTGCTACAATCTTGTTTTCAATCTTATAATCTTCTTTGGACTGTTGCAATACAATTTTGCTTAATGGATAAGATCTTAAAAAGCCATCCTCATCTTCAATTCTAACTGAAGATGAACTTAACTCAACTACTTTCCCCTTAATTGTGTCGTGTAAAACCGCTACTGAATCCCCTACTCTAAATGTTTGCATTTTCTAAATACCATTCAATCAATTCAAAATTCGAAAACACCAATAAGATTGGGCTTACAATAAGTGCAACAATCAACAGTAAGATTGCTATTTTACTTACAAGGCTCAAGTCTGGCTTCATGTCAATACGAAGCACCTGTCTAACTTGTTCTACTAATAAGCGTTCATTATCCCAAAGGGTATAGCCTGAAGGAATCATTTCTTTTAATTTTGGATTGTTTAAAAGAAAGATGCTGCGAATCTTCCAATACTCTCTATCAGTAAGATCTTTATATCCTTTTTTATAATTAACATTAGTCTCATCCAATTGCTCGTGCAAATCTTTACTTTTTTGAAATGCCCGAACTTTTAGCCCCATCAAAAAACCAAATACAGTAAGTGGAATAAAGCCAAAATAAACACCAACGCCTATCATTACTACAGAAGATATTAGTGTGAAGATCATTTTTAATTGATCATCTTTATTGAAAAAGAAGCCGCCTACAATTCTACCGCCATCAAACGGATCAATAGGAACTAAATTGAGAACATTAACGGCCAACATAAGCACGGCTACCTCAATAACATAAAGATTCGGTTCATTATAAAGTGCATAAATAAATATTCCAGAACCTAAAACAATACCAGGTAGTGGCCCCATAAGGTTAATAAAAGTTTGTTGCCGTTGCGAATCACTAAAATTCAAACGCTTTTTAGAATTTCCAAAATAAGACATGACAAACATACCTTGAGCCTTAACTCCATAGAAACGCAGCAGTAAAAAATGCCCCAACTCATGCAAAGCCAATATAAGCAATACTTCAATTAGAATTATGTATGAGTCTGACAAATAATTTGTTGCAACAAAAAGCAGAACAAGACCAAAGAGTATGATTCCGTTTCGGTTTTTCGCCGCCGACCCTACTAGTAGTTCGGGTTTTACAGGATAAATATTTTCACTTTCTTCAAACACTTTTACAAAAATGCTGTTTTAACAGTCAAAACTACTTATTTTTATCGACCTATGTTGACAGCAAAAGGAATATATAAAAATTATGGCGATTTACCAATTTTAAAGGGGATTGATTTAACCATTGCCAAACAAGAGGTTGTTTCAATAGTTGGAGCTTCTGGCGCAGGAAAAACCACCTTATTGCAAATCTTAGGAACCTTAGATACACCGGACAGTGGTGAGCTCACAATTGCCGGACAAGATGTAATTGGTTTAAGAGGAAATAACTTAGCAAGGTTTAGAAATGATAGACTTGGTTTCATTTTTCAATTTCATCAATTACTGCCAGAGTTTACAGCACTAGAAAATGTAATCATTCCGGCACTACTAGGTAATCGTTCTAAAAACGCTGCTATTGAAAAAGGAAGTGAGTTATTATCCTTTTTAGGACTTGCAGACCGATTAAAACATAAACCATCTGAGTTATCAGGAGGTGAACAACAAAGAGTTGCCGTGGCAAGAGCCCTGATTAATGATCCTGATATTATTTTTGCTGATGAGCCTTCTGGAAATCTAGATTCAGTAAACTCACGTGAATTGCATGAACTATTTTTTAAGTTGAAAGACGAAATGGCACAAACGTTTGTTATAGTTACACATAACAGAGAGTTAGCTGAAATGTCTGACAGAACTTTGGAAATGAGAGACGGTGTGATTGTCAATAATAATTAAGACATTTTATTTTGCAACCTTTGATTTTGAGCTTTTCATAACAGTAAGTGCTACCCTTTCCAAACATGAATAAAAAAGAACTGATAGAATATCTTGATTTTAAGAGTGAAGAATTTAACAATACGGCATTCATAGCTGATGACCCCATTTCAATTCCACATCTTTTTACACATCCTAAAGACATAGAGAGCATTGGACTAATAATGGCGACTATTTCTTGGGGGCAACGCAAAACAATAATCAAGAACGGGCATCATTTAATGGAAATCATGGGGCATTCTCCGCACGATTTCATTATGAACGCCAGTTCGCAAGATTTGAAAACAATTGAATTTGTGCACAGAACCTTTAACGCAGACGATTTGCGGTTTTTTATACTAGGATTGCGTACCATCTATCAAAAAGATGAAAATGGATTGGAAAAAGCTTTTGGCAATGGGCCGACAATGGCTGACAGAATTTATGGATTTAGACAAGCCCTACTTACTACAAAGCACGAAAAAAGAAGTGAAAAGCACGTTTCAAACCCTCTAAGCGGCTCAGCATCAAAACGCCTCAACATGTATTTACGGTGGATGGTTAGACAAGACAATAAAGGTGTTGATTTTGGAATTTGGAAATCTATCCAACCTTCAGAATTGTATATCCCATTAGATGTACATACAGGCAATGTTGCGCGCAAACTAGGTTTGATAAAACGTAAAGCAAACGACTGGAAAGCCCTTGAAGAATTAATGGCTCACCTTAGAAAATTCGATCCAATAGATCCTTGCAAATATGATTATGCACTTTTTGGACTCGGAGTTACTGGGGAATTAAAGTAACTTCTGAATTCAATATGGTTATAGGGCGTATACAAAAGCCCCATGAGAATTACACTTCTATTTCTTTTATTGTCTAACACCCTTTTTGCGCAAGAGAAAGGACTACGATTATTTCATGAGTTTTACACGACGGACTTTAATTTAGTAAACCGTATATCCGAATTGAAGACATACAATGTGAATAGTTATGGAGATACAAGTTTTCAACGCACAATTCAATTTGATACACTTGGACAGGTCAAACAAATTGTAGCAAAGGAGAAGAATAACAAACATTTCTACACCGCTAATTACAATTTTTATGAAAATGGTAGATTCTTA
>CAKZPK010000198.1 GCA_937139035.1 uncultured Crocinitomix sp.
CAATTTTTCCTCTTCAGTTAATTGAATCCAATGCAACAAGCCCATTTGCGGAGAAAGGATGTATTGGTATAATCCATACGCCAAAAACTCACCGCGATAAACGTTTTTATTTTCTGAAATTATTCCTTGTGTCCAAACGTCACGTGTTTCTTCTAACCTCTTATTTACAATTTTCTCGTAAAAATTAGTTCCTGTTAAATGAAAGAAAAGTTCATCTCCTTTTAAAACTGTAGTAACGTCTAACTTTTGGGTATTCACCAAAAATTGATGATTTCCAAATTTAATTGTATTTCCACCATCAACAAAAAGTTCGTTTTTGTCTTTTAACTGTCGAATAGTGTCTTCCTTAACAGTTTTTAGTTTGCTTTGAATGTCATCCGCCTTAATAGAATCGTTTAACCCGATTAAGCTTTTAATAATATCACGAACTTTATCCACCATTAAATCAGATGCAAAATAGCCGTTAATGTCCACTACATTATCAAATGTTGCTGCTCTGTTTTTTATTCCGTTCAGAATTCTTTCTCCTGATGAATAAAGCGATTGTGCCTTTTTATTGCTAGCCTCAACTAAGGCTGTTTTTTTACTTTCAAATGCATTATAAATCTCCTCACGCTTCTCCTCTACCTGAATCAAATACTCTTCAAAATCAGAAAACTTACCTTCTAATTCTTCACGTTGTACAATTAGTTTATTTAAATACTCTCCTGCTTTTTCAGGAGTATCAACAATGTCTATATAATTGATGAAACCTTGATTAATCAATCTGATTTGAGCATTAAACTCTGCTTTACCTTCAACTAACAACAAAGCTTTACGCTTTTTACGCAATGCCGCATTAATCTGGTTAAACTCAGAAAACAACGCTGTAATACTGTCAATAATTTGAGTTGTTTTGGTTGCGTCCAAAATTTTCAAGTTAGAAACAATCTCAATCAATAATTCCAATTCTTTTGATAGCTCCTCAATCTCTTTCTCCAAGTCGTTTGCAACGACCACTTTTTGCAAGGCCTCTAATTCACTCTCGATACTTGACACTTTAGTTCGGTAAGGATCTAAAGCTTCAGGTTTCATTAAAAAAGTGACACAGTTTTCTGAAGCATGATTAAAAGCCTCAGAAATTTGTTCGTTCAATGCTTTTACACGATTCATATCCACAAATCGTAATGTTTCTAGCCCAACAATCTCCCCTTTTGAATGACGCAATTCTGCCAATAAATGCACACTATCATTCACTTGCGCAACACGCGTATTTTTAGCTTTACTCAGTAATGCTTTTGCCCTTTTTTCAACTTCTTTCGTTTGCTCCTTGGCCGTTTTTTTAAGGCGCAATATTTTATCAAATTCGTCAATAGCGTTCGAGGCTGTCTTTTTAATTTCCTCCAAAGGCTCATGAATCTTTGAAGCCTCTTTATGTGACAACCAATGATAAGAGTCACTAACGTCTGTTGCTTTTTTTACAATGTCAATGTATAAGTTCGCAAAAGAATCTTCTTTATAAATCAACGTCACTAGCTCTTGACACTCAGAAAGAGCTAAAACAATCTCTTTATTACCAACTTTAAATAAATACCCATTTTTATCTCCTTCAACCTGCATTAAGTTTTGAGAGTAGGCTGTTTGCCAAATCTGAATTGCATGGTGCTTCTGTGGTTCTTCCTCGGCCTTAAATAGCGCCAATTCTCCATCCTGAAACAACGTAAACCCGTTACAAACTATTGGTGTATCTACCTTTTGAGTAATGATATTGTAAGAAAGTAAAAAGTAAGTTCCAGAATCTCGATTGTAAAAGACGTATAAATAATCCTCACCATTTGTAGCTTGAACTCTTTTTTCAAAAAGCATTCCCTCCAACTGGTTGTCAAACAGCTTAAATTCTCCTGTGTTGATATAATACCCTTTTGGGAAAATAATTCCTTGGTCATTTGGCAAAAGAATACACGCGTCTGCAATTGCATCCACCCGATAAGCCTCCTGAACCTTGTGATTATATATTAAGTAACGGTAATCATCTTCCTGATAAGGGCGAATTTTTAAGACAATTATATTACCAACTCGGGCATAATAAATGTCTGCATCATCTAACGTTTGATCTTTATTTTTTACTTCCTCTGCATAAATCCCTTGCCCCGTGTCTGTATTGTTTTCAACCTTAAGGGTTAAATCTCCCTCAATTGTCTCAACAAAAACAATATCTTCAATTGAGATGTGCGGATGTTTCCCCGTTACATGATGTTCTCGTCCAACCTTCGTCCAAGAAAATTGATGCTGATTAGGGTATTTATATTCATGTTCTGAACGATTCCCTTCATAAACCAATTTCCCGTCTTGATTAACCCATTTAAAAGTCTTTACATCTGTTACACTTTTTCCAATACGGAAAACCATGTGCAAATGTGGTCCAATCTGCATAAACTTCACAAAAACCGTGTGTCGGTAATATTTGTAAAGGTTTGCAAAATCCATCAAGAATGTTTCATCCTGGAAAACATCTAAATTATCCTCAGTAAAGACATGCTCTTTTTGATCAAATTGATAAACGGCAAAAACATCTTGAATAAATGTCTCTGATTTTAATCCGATATGCACATTGTACCCAAATAAAAATCGATTATTACCAATAGATATAATATCGCGTGGTTGACAATTGTTTATGGTGTTAATGCGCTCAGTAGAAATCAATTTCGTTTCAATCGAACCAAAAATATCCTTTCGATCTGTATTCAGCTTTAACATTCTGTCGCGTAAAGTTTCACCATTCTTGGTTAAACGTTTACGGATAATGTCATAGGCCCCTCCTTCTAATTGGACTTCTTCGTTTCCTTCTGGTATGTTATTTTCTTCTTCGGCCATTTAAGTTGGCGATTATTTTAAGTTAATACCTCTCTGTCCTAGATAAGATCTTAGTTTCACCTCGATCTCGAACTGACATTTATGATAGCGAATTAATTCGCACAATAATCTTAATTGATTATCCAACTCCAACAAGAATATATCTTTCTCAGGAAGCAGTCATACTATCGACCACAATTAAGTTTCCTCTGTTTAATTTGGAGTTGGATAATAAATACAATTAAGTTTCAACTATCGTAGGCTCTAGCATGAACCTATCGATAATTGCAAATTGTTCTTTGTAAATTATCAAAGTCCAATACTATCAGCATTGCTATCTGCAATTCCAATTTGCTCAGCAAGTTTCAAAAGCTGTCCTAAAATTCCACGGCGATTACCGTCATTCGTTCCAGACATCATTTTAGCAATTAGTGCGCTAATGGTAAGGTTTTTAACATCCTCACTTTTGATATTACTATCTTTTAATAAAGTCTTGAATTTATCTAGGAATGTTTCTCCTTCAACATGCAACAATTGGTTTTTCACTTCTGATAATAAGTCAGAATTATCTACCAATCGATCAATACGTTTACCTTTTGTAATTGATGCAGTAATTTTATCAAAGAACTCTTGCTCACCACCAACGATATCAATTTTTGCAGATTTTAATGCCTCTGCTAATACCATTGCTTGCGAATCTGCAATATCCTTTTGAATACCAATCTCTGCTAATTCAATTTGCATGTCTTTTTCTAACTTCAATTTGAACTCTTCGTGATCTTTACCAACACCATCTAATTGCTTCATAGCATCCGCTTTTTGGTGGATACCTTCCGCTTCAACTTTAAACTTCTCAGCTGCAACTTTCGCTTCAGCCAATCCTTTTGCTTCTTCAGAAACTGCTTTAGCAGCAATTACATCTGCCTCAGCTAATCCTTGACCTTTATCAACATCTGCTTTCGCCTCTCCTAATTTCAATTCAGCAGACGCTTGCGCTTGACCTTTCATTTGAATTGCTTTAGCTTCTGCCTCTGCTTTCAACTCCATTACTTGAGCAGCAGCTTCTCCTTCTTTCTCATGTGCAGCTGCTTTTGCTTCCATTACTTGCGCTTCAGCAATACCAGTAGCGGCATGTTCTGCTGCATGTGCATCAGCCAACACTTTAATTGCCTCAGCTTTTTGAGCGGCACTTTGTTGCTCGGCTTCAGCATCAATCAACATTTGCTTCGCTTTAAATTCAGCAGCATGCTTATCAGCTTCAGCAGATTTAATTTTTTGTACCAATTGCTCTTCTGCTAATTCCTCGGCTTTAGTAATTGCTACTTTTTTAGAACGATCAGCTTCAGCAAATGCTTTCGTATCATTGATTCGTTCTTCTTCATCTACAACTGTTTTTTCGATTGCAACACGCTCACGAATAACTTCTTGTATGTTTTTCTTTTCAACCTCAATTGACTTTTCTTTCTCAATTTGAGCCAAAGTCACTACTCTCTCCTTCTCTGTGCGTTCCAAATCGCGCTCTTTTTCAACACGTTCAGTTTCAATCGCCTCCGTTTTTTCTTTATTCTTCGCCGCTACAATAATTTGACGTTGCTTATTTTCCTCAGCAACCATTATCTCTTCTTCACGAGCTATTCTAGCGTATTCAGATTTCTTTAACTCCTCCTCATTCACCTTAGCTATTTCAGCTGCCTCACGTGCTTGAATGTTTGCTACTTCACGTTTTTTCTTTTCTTCCTTCTCTGCCAATTGACGCTCCATTTCTAAAATAGCCTCACGTGCATCAACATCTTGTTGCGTAATTGTTTTTTGCTCTTCACGTTTAATGAAGTTAGCCTTGATTTTTTGTGTTGCAGTTAATTCAGTAATCTTTTTGATACCTTCTGAATCTAAAATATTTGCTTCATCTAATAAATTCAGTGGAGTTTGCTCTAAATAATCAATTGCAGCATCATCCAATAAGTATCCATTTAAATCACGTCCAATCATTCGCTTAATTTCATCACGGAAATCTTCACGTTTATTGTACAAGTCAACAAAATCAAATTGTTTACCAACTGTTTTTAACGCCTCAGAAAACTTGGCATCAAATAATTGTACCATGGCATCTTTAGAGGATGCTCTTTTACAACCAACAGATTCAGCAACTGCTTTAACATCTTCGCCTTTTTTATTCACTTTAACGAAGAAAGTTACTTTAATATCTGCACGCATATTGTCACGACAAATCAAACCATCCTTACCAATTCTGGCAATTTCGATCGTTTTTAATGAGATATCCATAATCTCCAATTTGTGCGCCACCGGAATAACCATCATCCCGTTAAATCCTACTTTAGTTCCACCCCAACCAGTTCTAACCAAAGCTTCACCTTGTGATGCTTTACGATAAAACCGAGAGGCCAAAGCTAATAGTCCAAAAAGAACTACAAGCCCGATTACTACTATTGTTAAGCCTAAGCTTCCAAAAAAATCTACCATCTACTTTACTTTTTAATTAGGTTAATTATTATAAGGTTCAACCAAATACACTTTATCATCTTCCCTTGAAGGACCGATCACTAAAACTCTTTGGTTTCGAGTTAATTTAATTTCTTTTGAGGACGGCAAAACGAAAATTCGTATATGCGATCCATTATGGTTAATTTCAACTTCCCCTGGAATATCTCCTTTATTAGGATATACTACTTCTGCCATTTTACCAACTACAGATTTAAGTCCTTCACTATCCTCCATCTTATCAAAGACTTTAACAAGAGGAAAAGTTAATGGTTTAGCTATTACCATTGCAGCAATAAGTGCGCCTACAAATAATAAAGCTCCCAGCAACAATGAATGGATTCCTAAATAGTAATTTGCAATTACCACCATTATCCATGCTAGTAAAGAAATAATTGACAACCATAGCATAAAGGGTATTCTGCCTAGGTTAAAGAAGTGCAAAACTTTATTCATCCATGCAACACCAGTTTCACTTCCGCCCGAAACATCTGCATCCACGTCAACATCCACATCTGCATCTATGTCAATATCAATGTCTATATCGATAAAATCTAGATCGATAACTCCAACAATTACAATGAGCCAATAAACGACACAAAAACTCAATAAGAATGTCGCTATAATGTTCGGAGCAATAAATAAAAAATGAAAAAATTCAGACATTAATGTAGGTTAGATTATGGGAAAAAAAAGGGCTGTCTCCTATCTATTTTGGAATTCAAAAAAGAGGTTGAGACAGCCTAATACTATAGGTTCTCTTTGGGAAAGAAATGGGTTTTAATTAAGCGTCTCCGCCCATCCCCATTTTTGCTTTCAATGCAGCAAGGCTATCTGAAGCTTTTACTTCTGCCGAACCTGAATCTAAAGCTTTATCAATTTCCATGTCAATTGAAGTGTTTTCACCAGCAATCTCAGCATAAGACTCTGCTAATGCTTCTTCTTGATCTACTTTCTCCTTCATTCTTTCTAACATAGAAACAGTACTAGTTGAGTCAATATCAGCTAATTGCTTGTTAATGTTTTTAGTTGCTTTAGACACTTTAGCTCTTGCTTTCAATGTTTTCAATTCAACTTCATACTTCTTAACGTTTGAACGTAGGTTTTTGATGTTAGCGTCAAGTTTTGCAACGTTTCCTTCAAATTTCTCTTGGTTCTTTCTGTTTGTAGTTGCATTATTCATATGCGACTCTTTTTGAACCAAGCACTCACTAGCTAAACGATCAGCCTCTTCCATTGTAATCTCGCCTTTTTCAGCACGTTTCAATAAAAGAATAGCTTTCTTTTCGTAATCTTTTGCTTTTTCCGTATCAGCATCTGCATCATTTCTAGCTCTAATTGCTAAAGCCTTAACTTCTGCCAATGCTTCTAATGCTTTTCCTAAATCTCCTTTTAAATCACGGATTCCTTGTTCTGTCATTTTAATTGGATCCTCTAACTTATCAACCAATGAGTTAGCCTCTGCAGAACCAATTCTAAATAATCTTCTAAATATGTTCATTTCTTTATATTTTTAATTCTTTATTTTATTTGTTAGTTTTTCGAGAAAGTGATGATTTCATCCGTATACTCACTTAGTAAAAGGCTCAACGAAGTTAAAGATCCCTCTAATTCATTTAAGTCTAAACTCTCTACCTGTAAAGTATCCCTAAAGATAACTTTTGTCCCTTCTTCATCCATTACAAATGCACCATGCACTATATCTCTATTTTTCACTAACAATGCCTTAGCCACTTCTCCAACATTAGCTGTTAAATCAAAAAGGTACTGTTCTATTATCAAAATTGGATCAGCTATTCCAATTAAAACGTTTTGAATCCCATCTTCTAAAGACTCAATAATAAAAACTTCATTCTCTTTATCTTCTTTTACTATTGAATAGTCTAATTCCAATAGGTAATCTTTTACTTTATCAAAGTGACTCATAATTACTTGCTATTAATTTCATTTTTTTTTGTTCAACCAAATATATACAATTTCTTCAATTTTTTCTTTTCGTAATCCAGATTAAATTATGGCGGAAAATAATTTAATGCTGAATGGCCATTTTTTGTTAAATTCATCTGCTTATATTTACTGTTTAATTATCTTTCATCTAAAATGAGGTTCGTCTATCAGGGATTTAAATTCATCCCCTAGTGTTTACAATTTTAGATTGGTTTTATTTAATTGTTTGGCTAATATACTACTTATTTTAGATATTTGCTAAAAAAATTAGTTTTATTTTTATGAAAAAGACAATTCTTGCTAAAAACATTAAGAAATTGAGGCTTTTTAAAAGCATGAATCAAACCGAATTTGCAGAGTTGTTTGATCTGAAGAGATCGAGCATTGGTGCTTATGAAGAGGGTCGTGCAGAGCCTAAACTAGAGGCTTTAATTAAAATTTCTAATTATTTTGATTTAACAATAGATGATATTGTTAAGGGGGAATTAACAGTAAACAAAATAGCAGGATTTGAATTACCTACAGTTGATACTAACGATATTAGTAATTTGAATGATAAAATAGATAGCATTTACCGAAGAATTGATTTAATTGACAAAAAATTGAGCCAATTCAACAAAGACAAGAATAAATGAATTTAAAAGAAGAAGTAATTGGCTTAATTGATGATTCGGCCGAAGATAATTTTTTAACTAAGGCTGAAAAAAATCAAATTAAAGCATCCTTGCAATCTTTATCTCCCGACAAAAGAATTAGCGATTTATTAAGAAGTGAGCTTTTTAAAATTGCCCGCAATCAAATAAACGCCGAAAATTATATGGAAGTTTTAGTTTGGACTGAAAAGGTAAACAAACTCATTCTTTCGGCGAATAAAGTAGAAGTTCAACAAGAAAGCGTTTATTTTTCTCCAGGTGAAGAATGCTTACAGGCTATTTTAAACAATATTCGTCAAGCCAGAAATAAAATTAGAATTTGCTTATTCACGATAAGTGATGATAGAATTGCGGCAGAACTTATTTCAAAAAAACGTCAAGGCGTAAGTATTAAAATCATTACAGATAATGATAAGATGTTTGACAAAGGATCAGACATTGAAAAGCTTCACCGTGCAGGAATATCAATTAGAGTGGATGAAACTGATAATCATATGCATCATAAATTTGCATTGTTCGATAGCGACATTACTTTAACTGGAAGTTATAACTGGACCAGAAGCGCCGAGCGTTATAATCACGAAAACATTTTGATTACTGACTCAAACAAAGTATTACGTCAGTTCAATAAGGAATTTGATAGCCTTTGGGAAGAATTTCCAGACTTGCATCTTTAAATTAAGTTTGAGGTTGTAATGAAGAAAGTTTGGAAGCATGGCTCCACTATTCTATTGATTGTTATCATTGCGATTCTTCTTGTGCCAAGTTGGCGCGTAAGTTTTCAAGGGTGGTTTCAAGGAATATTTATGTCTGATTTAGTTTTCGAAGAAAACACAGCAGAAGAGATTCCTTTTGAAGTAAGCAATTGGGAAATTGTTGAAATAAATGGACAATCAAAATTATTTGGTCAATTAATCGACCGCCCTATAATACTATCCTTTTGGGCAACATGGTGCCCACCTTGCAGATCTGAGTTAAAGGAACTAAATAAACTGAAGGAAAAATACGGTGATGCAGTTAGAATTGTTTCCGTTACTGAAGAATCTAATGAAACAATTAAAAATTCGGGGCTAAATGAATCTTACGATTTTTTGTATTCGACCAGTTTATACCCTAGATTCTTCAATATAACAGCCTACCCTACCCTTTGTATTGTTGATTCAGAAGGAAGATTAATCTTTAAGCATAGCGGGGCTGGTGGGCTTAATAATGAAAAAAACTACCAATTTATTCAAGGTTTAATTGAAAAACCATAGTTTTGTCCAGCTTAAATAAGAATTTGATATTTGCAATTGTAGACATAGAAACCACGGGAGATAAACCTGTAAATTTCAAAATAATTGAAATTGCTATCATTCTTCACGACGGGGAAAAGGAACTAGACACTTATCATACATTTGTAAATCCTGAGCAAAAAATCTCTCCCTTTATATCTAGGTTAACTGGCATAACAGATGCTGATGTTTATGAAGCTCCTAAATTTTATGAGGTTGCTAAAGACATTGTAGAATTTACAAAGGACACCATATTTGTTGCACATAATGTGAGCTTTGACTATGGTGTTATGCGAAGAGAATATAGACGCCTAGGTTATGATTATCGCCTAGACCATATGTGTACAATTCAATCAGCTAGAATTTTATTACCAGGTCATGAATCATACGGATTGAAAAATATTACGCGTGATTTAAATATTGATTTAGGCAATCATCACCGAGCGATTGATGACACCCGAGCAACGGCTAAATTATTTCACATACTATATGATAAAGCCAAAGGAGATCTCGCTAATTTTATAAAAAGAGAGATTGACCCGGCTGTGCTACACCCTAATTTAGATATAAACGCCTTGGACGAGATTCCAAACAAAATTGGCGTGTACAAATTTTACGATTCTGATAAAAGTTTAATTTATATTGGTAAAAGTATTCATGTTAAAAAGCGTATTGAACAGCATTTTAAGAATACAAAAACACCGAAAGCAATTGAAATGCGAGAGCGCATTGCTTTTATAGATCATTTTTTAACTGGAAGTGAACTCATTGCATTATTGCGAGAATCTGAGGAAATTAAAAATCATCAGCCGGTTTACAATAGAGCGCAAAAAAATACGCAGTTTTCTCATGGGCTTTACTCGCATACGGATCAGAATGGCTACCATCATTTGCATGTAAAAAAGAATACATTAACAGAAAAACCCTTAGTCACTTTTACTTCATTAGCAAGTGCAAAAAAGTATTTAGAATTTTGGATGGATGAGTTTGGTTTATGCCAAAAACTATGTCATTTGCACACAACAACAAGTGCTTGTTTCAATTATTCTATAAAAAAATGTGATGGAGCTTGCATTGGTCAAGAATCTGTAGAAACATATAATATAAAGGTTGCGGAGTTAACTGAAAACTTAAATTTTAAAGGCGAAAGTTTTTTAATAATTGACAAGGGCCGCAAATCGAACGAATATAGTTTTGTCTCTATAAAAGAGGGGCAATACGAAGGATATGGTTATATTCACAGGTATATGCTTAAACGCAATACTGAAAATTTCAAAAAATTCTTAACCAAACAAGAAAGTAATCGAGATTTTCAATCCATTATAAAAATGCAATTGCATAAAGACAAAAAATTGGAAATATATCCTGTTTAAATGAGTAAAAGCAACAATAAAGCTCGCCCTTTAAGACCTTGGCAAAAAAAACTGCATGAGGTGATTTTTGAGGCAGACACGCTCTCAGGAAAATTGTTTGATCCTATTTTATTAGGCGCAATTTTATTGAGTGTTATTGTTGTAATGCTTGAAAGCGTTGACGAGTATAATGAAAGATTTGGAGCTGTATTCACTGTAATAGAATGGGGACTCACAATTTTATTCTCTATTGAGTACATAGTACGTATTATTAGTATTCGAAAACCATTTTCTTACATTTTTTCATTTTATGGGATTATTGATTTATTGTCAATTGTACCAACTTATATTGGGCTGCTACCGTTAGGTGCAGATGCCAGTTCACTTACAGTTATTAGATCGCTAAGACTATTGCGCGTATTTAGAATTTTAAAGTTGGGAAAATACTTAAAAGAAGCCAAAACCCTTTCAAAAGCACTAATCGCATCAAAAAGCAAGATAATTGTATTTCTTGGTGCAATTTTAACAGTAGTGACTATCCTAGGAACCGTAATGTATTTAGTAGAGACACCAGAAGATGGTTTTACGAGCATTCCGCGAAGTATTTATTGGGCAATTGTTACGTTAACAACAGTGGGATATGGCGACATTTATCCTGTTACGGCCTTGGGGCAATTTATCGCATCTATTGTAATGATTATGGGTTATGCAATAATCGCCGTGCCAACTGGAATTGTTACTAATGAACTTATTAAGATTGATAAAGATGAAAATATATCAACCAAAGCTTGCGAAAGTTGCTCTAAAGAGGGACACGATAAAGATGCAATTCATTGCAAATATTGTGGCGAGAAACTAGAGAGTTAACCCCTTCACTTTCATCTTATTTATCCTCCAATAATCACACGTCAGCAGCAATGTTTTTATTAAAAAAATTGCTTTATTGCCACAATCAGTCAATTCTAAACGAAATGTATCCAATTCAGCAAACTTTTTAGGCTTACAAGATGCAATTAAAAACAGTTCTCATTAAGGTTTGTTTTAAATAAAACATTTTAACAAATTTTACTCCTCGCAAAAACGAAATTGACTATAAACAAAGGGATACAGAGACAACACTAAATGATAGTGAATGTTTTTAACAACCTTGTCATTCGCGCTAAACATCACTAAAACCGTTAATAACATCTTAATAAGTCTCCCTTTTTTTCTTGGGCTTACCAGTATAATAGTGTATTTTTGTTAGTCTAAAACGGAAAAAATATAACCGAATGAATAATTACGGAACAAGAGCAGAAAATGCATCATTAGAATCAATCGGATTAACAAATCTAGGAAATTGCTTCTGGAATCTCACTCCCCCGGAATTAGTGGAGGAAACAATTGTACAAGGCGAAGGTATCTTAACGGACACAGGAGCAGTTGCAATTGAAACAGGTGAATTCACAGGACGATCTCCACAAGATAGATTTATTGTGAGCGATTCTAAAACAGAAGATGCAGTGTGGTGGGGAGATATTAATAAGCGATTTGACGCAGACAAATTTCAGGCGTTATACAATAGAATGAAAGCTTATTTGAATGGTAGAGATCTTTACGTTAGAGATGCATACGCATGTGCTGACGACGATTATAGATTAAACATTCGTGTTGTGACTGAAAAACCTTGGTCTAACATGTTTGCTTATAATATGTTTTTAAGACCAACAGCAGAAGAGGTTCAAAACTTCAACCCAGAATGGCATATTGTATGTGCTCCTGAGTTTATGGCTGATCCTATTATTGATGGTACAAGACAACATAATTTTGCTATCATCAACTTTACAGATAAAATGATCATTATTGGTGGAACTGGTTATACTGGTGAAATCAAAAAAGGAATTTTCTCAGTTTTGAACTTTGTATTACCACATGAGAAAAATGTGCTTTCAATGCATTGCTCAGCTAACGTTGGTGAATCAGGAGATGCAGCAGTATTCTTTGGTTTATCAGGAACAGGAAAAACAACTTTATCATCTGACGAAAACAGACGTTTAATCGGAGATGATGAGCACGGTTGGTCTGAAAATGGTGTATTTAACTTTGAAGGAGGATGCTACGCTAAAACAATTGATTTATCAGAAGAGAAAGAACCACAAATTTATAAAGCAATTAAGTTTGGTGCAATTTTAGAGAATATTGGGTTTGAAGAAGATTCATCTACTCCAGATTATTCTGATTGTGAGATTACTCAAAACACAAGAGTATCTTACCCAATTCACCATATTGATAATATCATGGTTCCTTCGAAAGGTGGAATTCCAAAAAATATTTTCTTTTTAACAGCTGATGCTTTTGGTGTGTTACCTCCAATTTCAAAATTAACTCCAGGACAGGCAATGTACCACTTCATTTCTGGTTATACAGCAAAGGTTGCAGGAACTGAAGCAGGAGTAACTGAGCCACAAACAGTTTTCTCGGCTTGTTTTGGAGCGCCCTTCTTACCATTACACCCAACAAAATATGCAGAAATGCTAGGGAATAAAATGGAAGAAAATGACGTTAATGTTTGGTTAATCAACACTGGATGGTCTGGTGGAGAGTACGGTGTAGGTGAGCGAATTAGCTTAAAATACACACGTGCAATGATTACCTCTGCATTAGAAGGGAAATTAGACAATGTTGAATTTACTAATCACGAAATTTTTGGATTAGCAATGCCTAACACTTGTGAAAATGTTCCTGAAGGTATCCTAAACCCTAAAAACACTTGGGAAGATAAAAATGGATATGACGAAAAAGCGAATCATTTAGCAAATGAGTTTAACAAAAACTTTGAGCAATTTGCTAACAACGCAAATGCTGATATTTTAGCTGCTGCTCCTAAAGCAAAAGCTACTGTATAGTATTATATATAGAATTGTAATAAATAAAAGTCCCGTGTACAAATTGTGCGCGGGACTTTTTTATTATCGCTAAAATTGATTTGTTATCGGTATGCTTTAACTAGGTTTCCCTCAGTATAAAGTCTTTGAATTTCCTTTCTTTCATAAATAGCAAAGAAATTGAGATCAAACTCATGGGACAATATTTGATTCCGTTTTGGAACTGCAT
>CAKZPK010000199.1 GCA_937139035.1 uncultured Crocinitomix sp.
TGCTGGAGCCGTTTCTAGTTTGCATTATGCCTATGCTAATACGGCAAATGATGTGTTAGACATGGGAGGCAAAGACCTGTTAGATTATGTATTAGAAAATGGAGGTATTGAAGGGGAGAGTGGAAATCCTGGTTATTCTACTAAAATTAAAGGTGTAATTAATATGGCAGGATCACTTCATTCTGCAGAATTGCTAGATGGAAATGAACCTGTTTTGATTAGTGTTCATGGAGATAAAGACATAGTTGTTCCCTACATGTCTGGCACAACTGGCGAAACAGTTGTTGTAACAGAGGGGTCTGGTTTAATTCATGAAAAAGCGGAAAAATTGGGGTTGATTAATGAACTCATAACTATTTCTGGAGCGGGGCATGACGCACGCTTTTTGTGTGATGAATGCTTGAATCAAATCAGGCAATTCATTTTTAAAAGCTTATAAATTATAATCGCCTCGATTCTAATTCGTCGGTTGAACAGTTAGAATCGTCTATTAAATAGGATTAATTAAGCAGATATTCTTATTTTTGAGTTCCATGAAAATTAAGGTAAGACTGCTATTCGCTATTCTTGTGTTTTTCTCTTTTTTGAGTAAAGCAAACAGTGATACTAGCAACCTTAAAGTCCAATTGGAGAATGCTCAAGAAGATACGTTAAAAGTTAAGTTACTCTTAGATTTAGCAAAAGAAGTCAGTCTAACAGACCGTAGTCAATCATTTGAATATATACGCTCCGCAATAGAGCTTTCGTCAGAACTTGAAAATGAAAACTTTTTGGGTGAATCGTATAAAGAATTGGGAGTTCGGTATGTAATGGACAGCCAATATAAATTAGCAATGGAAAATTTGCTGATTGCTGAAGCCTATTTCAAAAAAACGGATAATAAAAGGCAGCTGTGTAATGTTGTTAATTGGATGGGGCGTGTTTATGTCCAAACAGGTTTTGAATATGAAGCGCTTAGTAAATTTGAGGAAACGGTAGATTTATTTAATGAGCTGGGAGATACAGTTACTGTGAAAGCAGCTTATCTCAATATTGGAGCGGCTTATCACGAATTGGAGTATTATGTATTAGCAGAACGGTATTATCATGAAGCAATGAGTGATGATGAAGATGCAAACGCCTTTGCATATAATAATTTGGGTGAAGTTGCACTCGGGCGCAAGCAATATTTATTAGCTAAAGATTATTTTAAAAAATCGATCCAATTATTGGAAGAGGGCGGACGGATTGAATTTTTGAGCCTTGATTATGCCAATTTAGGGTTGACATATGTTTACTTAGAAAAATATGATTCTGCCAAAATCTATTTTGATAAATCACTGATTATTGGAAAAGATTTTAAAGATAATTACGCCCAATTGAATACAAATTATTGTTTGTCTGTTTTTCATAATGAGCAAGGACAATATCAACAAGCCATGGCTATTGCTAATGATGGATTGAGAAAGGCAGATTCTTTGGGAATATTAATGAGTCAAAAAAAGTTCATGGAAAGCCTTGCAATTTCTCACGCTGGCGTTGGTGAGTATGAGTTGGCTTATCAATATGACTCAAGCGCAGAAATCATTGAGGATTCAATGTCGAATGGACGTGATGAATATGGGTTAATGCATTTTGAGGCAGAATTCAGTGCGGAAGAACGAATAGCAGAATTGGAAAAGATTCAAGATGATAAAGCGATTAGTGATGTTCGTTTTTGGGAAGCCGATTGGTTTGTAATCGTTATCTTTTTTGTATTACTTAGCTTGCTTATTGTTGTCTTAGAGGTTCGCCGTAACAAGATTAGTAGATTGAATAGGAAAAAGGACAATATTGATTATTTACAATCAAGTCGTATTCTATATTTATTAGCTGCAATTCTATATTCGTTATTGCCTTATGTAGTACCAATTTCAACCGACCATTTAATTGATCCATTTAATGCTCGAGTTACAGTCTCAATAATTATACTGGCGGCTTATTTATCAACTTTTCTATTTCCTTGGGTAAGAACGAATTTATCCATTTTAACACTAGTCTTTTTTGTTGGAATGGTTGCACATCATTTCTTTTTGGTTTATATCAATAATATAGCCTTAGAAGAAGTATTGTTTCTGATAATTATATTGTCAGCAACAACAGCTGTGATTAGAGATTTTTGGCCAATGTTCATTTTTATTGGAAGTGTAATCGGAATTGCATTATTCATTGGGTTAACTCCAGTAAATCCACACCTTGATTCCAATTTGTTTTTAGGAGTAATTGTTTCAATTTGTCTTGTTGCACTAGTGGTTTCTTTAGCCAAAAAAGACATTGACAAATATTTGGAGTTTTCTAATGAAGCCGTAAACCAGGCAGAAGCAATTGTATTTATTGTGAACCGCCGTGGAGAGAATATTTACACAAGTCAATCTATAAAAAATATTTTGGGAGTTGATCCTCAAGATTTGATTGAACATGACTGGATTGAAAGACTTGGGGTTACGAAAGAATATGCAAATGGTGTTAAGAATAATTTGATACTAATTGCTATTGGTACAATTGAACCTAGACCCAATGATTATCAAAAATTGGTTGCGAAAAACGGTGAAACCAAATGGATTTCGTTTAAGGAAAAACGAATGGATGGTGATCGAGTTTTGGTTATGGGGTTTGATGTAACAGAGCGAAAAAGGATAGAGGATAAGTTGATAAAAAGTGAGGGGAACTTGAGGCAAATAAATGAAACCTTGTCTGATGTTTTCTACCTCTACAATATTATTGAAAACCGATATGAATATATCAGTCCTAATTGTAAGGCAATTATGGGCGCACCTGCTCAGTTCTTTTATGATGGAGGAAAACATTCCGATACATTTGTTTTTAGTGAGGACTTAAAAAAAGTGAAAGAGGCTGCCGAGTTAGTGAAAAATGGCAATTCTTATAACATTGTTTATCGTATTGAAACAGAACAAGGGTTGCGTTGGATTCGTGAAAAGTCTGACCCCGTTCGAGATGCCTGGGGGAAAGTGATTAAGAATACAGCGCTTTGTCAAGATATTACAGAGCAACGATTGGCCGAACAGGAAATTGAAAAACTATCTTTAATTGCAAGTAATACGGACAACTTTATTTTGATGGTAAATAAAGAGAACCGAGTCGAATGGGCAAATCCTTCGTTTTATAAAATTACGGGCTATAAAGAAAAAGAAGTGATTGGCGAATTACCTCTTGCTTTGATTTCTGGCAGCATGACAGATGAAGCTACAATTGATGCAATAACACATGCTGTATTTGTCGATAAAAAGCAAATGCAATGTGAGTTAATTACTTATACTAAAGCCGAGGAAATATTCCACAGTAGTGTTGAAGTTACACCATTGCTTGATAGTAATAATGAGCTGGAGAAATATTTTGTAATAGGTTCAGATATTTCACAACGAATATCAGATCAGGAACAAATTGAAAAATTATCATTAGTTGCTAGTAATACCAGTAATTATGTTGTAATAGCGCATGCTCAATTAGGTATCGAGTGGGTTAATGAAGCTTTTACCGAAAAATTTGGTTATACGTTAGAAGAGGTTGTAGGAAAGTTTCCTTCTGAATTTTTACATAGTCCTAATACACGACCAGAGGTTTCTGAAGAAATCAATAAAATTGTTTTTGAAGATAAAAACAAGTATAAAGGAGAGATTGTTCACCTGACGAAGGATGGACGAGAGATTCATGCAAATGTAGATATTACACCATTGATTTATGACGGAAGTAGTGTAGAGAAATACTTCGTTTTAGGAGTTGATATTTCAGAAAGAATTAGGCATCAAAAAGAAATGGAAATTGCCAATGCAGAGTTGTCTAAAAAGGAGGCCGAGTTGCATGAAAGTGAGTCTAATTTCAGAGAATTAATCAAATCGATTAAGGAAGTTTTCTGGTTGGCTGATGCTGAAACTGACGAAATGATTTTTGTGAGTGACAGCTATCAAGAAGTGTTTGGGTTAACTGTACAAAGTTTAATTGATAATGCGGAGAGTTGGAGAAAGACGATTCACCCTGATGATAAGGATAGAGTAATTGCTGCAGTTGGACTAGGGTATGCTAATGGAACTTTTGCTGAAGAGTTTAGGATTATATTAGATAGTGGAGAAGAGAAGTGGGTGATTTCTAGAATATTTGCGATTAGAAATGAAAAGGGGGATGTTATTAAACTTTCAGGTTTTGTAGAGGATATTACGCAAAAGAAAGAGCAGGCAATAAAAATTGGCAAAATTGCTGATCAGCTGGATGTTGTTCATGCAATTGAAAATACCATTCTTACTTCTGAGTCTACTACAGCTATTATTTATAACACACTGCAAAAAACAATTGATAAGTTGCCTGTGTTAAGGGCTAGTTTGGCTCTGTTTAAGCCTGAAGAAGGAACATTTTATTCTTACGCTAAAATGGAGAATGATGAAGTTTCTATTACAGATGGAAAGGCCTATGATTTGAAAGATTTTGGACTGTATGAAACTTTGAAAGAGAATAAAACGAATTATTTAGAGGATCTAACACAGAAAAAAAATAAGTCTAAAACGGATGAGATTTTAATTGATGAAGGGGCAAAACTTGCTTTGCTTTCACCATTATTACATGGCGATAAATTAATAGGTTCTTTAAATGTTTGTTTTACTGATACAGTGCAAGAGGATACTGCTCACTATATTGAAATTACAAATGAGGTTGCTAAAGGGCTTGCAATTGCTTTGCAACAAAGTCAGTTAAAAGATGAATTGCACTCCTCTAATACGCAACTAACATCTAGTATTGATTATGCTAAAATGATTCAGCAGGCATATATTCCTGATGATGTTTCAATTGACGGTTTCTTTAAAGAGAATTTTGTGGTCAACCGCCCGAAAGATATTGTAAGTGGTGATTTTTATTGGGTAGGTAAATCTGGTAGTATAAAAATTGTTGCAGTTGGAGATTGTACTGGACACGGTGTGCCTGGTGCGTTTATGACTATTATTGGAATTAGTGCTTTAAATAACATTGTTGAGTTGCGAGGGATTGTTGATCCGGCTGAGATTTTGAATGAATTGAATAAAACAATCATTAGCGCACTTGCTTCAACGGCTGACATTAAGCTAAGAGATGGGATGGATATCGGTATCTTCTGTTTTGATGAGACAAATAATACCGCTTTATTTGCAGGAGCTCGCCGTCCACTTTATCAACTAAAAGCTGATGGGATTCTTGCTGTTGATGCAGCCAAACGCTCAATTGGAGATATTGGAGATAATTTTGGGGTGCATTTTGAGTCGAAAAAAATAGAAGTTGCTCAAGGCGATATGTTCTACTTATTTTCGGATGGTGTAACGGATCAATTTGGCGGAGAAAGAACGCGTAAATTCACAATGAAAAGGTTAGTGAATTTAATGGAAGGAAGTGCTGAGCGCCCAATGGAAGAAAATAAATCAATTATAGAACGTGAATTGTTGGCTTGGCAAAGAAACAATGAGCAAACAGATGATATTTTGCTTGTAGGATTTAAGCTTGGAGAATAATAGTCTAAACTTTGTTTAAAATCCGACCACCACTTTTTCTAATAAATTCCTTGCGCTCTAGTTCTAAATCATCTGTCGTGAACTTTTCGTTATTCAAGTCTGATAGTTCCTGAAAGCGCCGATCTGCTTTTAAAGCTAAAGGATCAACTTGCAAAGCAGTATTATTAAAACCGAGTAAACGTAGTCGTTCTAAACTTCTAAGGCGTGATAGTGCAACATAACCTTGTCCACGTTCACATGTTT
>CAKZPK010000200.1 GCA_937139035.1 uncultured Crocinitomix sp.
GGTTTTAAAAAGCGTTCCTTCAATTCCAATAAAGTCTCCTAAATCCAATAATTTTTTAAAAACATCATTGTATAAGGTTTTATCTTCACCAGGGCAAATTTCGTCTCTGTTAAAATAAACTTGAATGCGTCCTGCGCTATCTTGCAAATCTCCAAAAGATGCTTTTCCTTGAATTTTTCTACGCATTAATCTACCAGCAATCACAACGGCCTTGCCTTCTTCAAAATTTTCTTTAATGTCTGTCGATAAATGGTCAACAGGGTAAAGCGCTGCTGGAAAAGGGTTTATTCCTAATTCACGCAGTTTGTCTGCGGATTCTCGGCGTTGTAATTCTTGATCAGATAGGTCTTGATTGCTCATAATAAAGGCGATTAAAGAAGGCAAAGATAATTGTTAAATGCTTGTCATATTGCATTTGAAACTAAAATTTAACGAAATAACTAGAACATTTACCCAAATTTCACGTTCAAAAGAACTAAGTTTGAAAGATTTTTAAGATCGATACGACTAGAAAACAATCGAGCTTCAAAAGCAGCACAACAGATGAAAGAACTAATTGCCAACTTATCCAACCAAATTCGCGAAGCGATTCAAATAGGAGAATCGACTAATTTTAATGCGACCAATAAAACCATTTCTTCAATATTAGTATGTGGTTTAGGTGGATCAGGTATTGGTGGAAAAATAATTAGCTTACTGTTGAAAAATGATTTAAAGGTTCCCTTTTTATGTATTAATGATTATGATGTTCCGACTTGGGTAAATGAAAACACCTTAGTTATTGCATCCTCTTATTCAGGAAACACTGAAGAGACTTTAACAGCTGTTGAGGTTTGTAAAAGTCGTGGGGCAGAAATTGCTGTAATTACATCAGGTGGTGCAATATTAGAAATGGCAACGGCAAATAACTGGAATCATTTTGTAGTACCAGGAGGAGAACAACCAAGAGCTATGTTAGCCTATTCTCTTGTTCAACAATTATATATTTTAGAACGATACGGACTAATTTCTGGTCAACATACAACGGATTTAAATTTGATTCCGGACTTTATTGATGAGCAAGAAGAAAACATTCGGGAAGAAGCTATGCGAATAGCGGTTGCTTTTAATCAAAAACGACCAATAATTTATGCGGGTAATGATTTTGAAGGTGTTGCAGTAAGATGGCGCCAACAAATCAATGAAAACGCGAAAGAATTATGTTGGCATCATGTATTTCCGGAAATGACTCACAATGAATTAGTTGGTTGGGCCGGAGGTTCAAAAAGTCAAGTGCCATTATTTTTATCTTCTAATTTAAATCATCCGCGTATTAACCGCAGATGGGAAATTAGCAAAGAAGTGATTGCAAAATACGCGGATACAATTTTAGAATCAGAAGCGATAGGCAAAACAAAATTGGCCCAAAACTTTTATTTGATTCATTTAGGTGATTGGGTATCTTATTTAATGTCTGAAATTAAGCAAGTAGACCCTGTTGAGGTGGATGTAATCATTCACTTAAAAGGTGAAATGGCCAAAATGAAATAGGCTATTTAAGCGCTTTTAAAAAAGCCATTAAAATTTCTGGGGACAATCTTTTTGTATAATTCGGATCAACATGTTGATATTGAATGATACCATCTTTAATGATAAAAACAGAAGGAACAGGTAAAACATGTGTGGTGTTTCCACTCCACCATTCTAAATCCATATTGTATTCGTTCTTATACTTTGTATATAATTCTTCATTCACTTTCCAGCCAATTCCAAATGCCTCCATTGCGTTGGCATCTTTGTCAGATAGCAACGTATAGTCCATTGCTCCACTTCTTGTAACTGAAGTATCTAGTTTAGAATAATCATCAGGAGTAACTCCAATTAATTCAAAGCCCATAGCGTCAATACTATCCTTTATTTCTCCAAGTGCAGATAAATGTCGCATACAATAAGGACACCATCCACCTCTATAAAAAACAACAATTGTAGGTTTGTCTCCAATGTGTTCTTTTAAATCTATGGTTTTACCAGAAAGGTTATAAACAGTTGCGCTAGGCACCTTTTGTGCATTTTTAATGGGACAAATTTCATACATAGCATCTTGTCCAAAAGATATAAACGCGAAGCTTATAAAAAGCGTAAAAAAGAAGGTTTTCATTTTTGTAATTTTGAAAGTATGTCGGAAGAAAAGAGGATTAATTACAAACTAACCATTATCCAGGGTCAGTGAATCGCTCATCTGCAATAAAAGTGCTATCTGATAAAGAGATTAAGAACATCTTTAAATAGTACTTTTCTTCTGAGGTTAATTGTACACCACCATCATCTACTTTTTTCATTAAAGGATCAATGGTTGGGGAATGATGCAAGCCTTCGCTGTAATGATTTATAACTTCATCTAACGTTTCAAACCTACCGTCATGCATATAAGGAGCGGTAAATGCCAAATTTCGCAAAGTTGGTGTTTTAAATTTCCCGTAGTCAGATGGTATTCCAGTAAATTTTCCTAAACCTCTATCTGTTATTACTGCATCCAAGCCATTATTATGGAAAAGGTTATCTGTCCAAAGTGGGTTAAAAGAATCACCGTGGCAATGGATGCAATCACCTTTATCCTCTTCACGGAAAATGATGAAACCTTGATATGCTGCTAATTCATCTGCCATGCTCCAACCACTGCTGCCAATAACAAAGCTGGCATTCATGTATTTGTCCATTGGAGAATTTCCAGAAATTAATGTACGCTCGAACTGTGCAATTGCTTTAGCAACCATTACAGAATCAATAACCTTAGAACCAAAAGCACGTTCAAATAAAAGTGGATATTGACTATCATCCTGCAATTCGCTAACAGCGTTTGGCCAATTTTCGTGCATTTCAACTACATCTGTTACTGGTGCAAATGCTTGAGTTTCCATTGTTGGTTTTCTACCATCCCAAAAAAGATGATTCATCCAACCTAGGTTAATTAATGGCATTGCGTTGCGTTCACCAACCAATCCATCAATTCCAACACTAACAGCACCAGTATCACTAAAAGACAAAGCTGGGTCATGACAACCTGCGCAAGACATGGTGTTGTCACCAGAAAGACGTTCGTCAAAAAACAACATGCGACCTAGTTCAACTCCTTCAACCGTCATGGGGTTGTCGTCTGGAATAGGCATTGGAGGTAAATATTTTGCAAGGCGTTCAGGATATTCAATTACATAAGGTGTAGTTTCTCCCACATCAAAGCCAGGATCTTTTCGGCAAGATACCGCCAAGATTAGAATTCCGATTATTGATAATAATACTTTCACCTTTCTTATCCTTATACTACAAAAATAGGCATAATGGTTTTTTGAACAAAACAATATCCTATTCATCTATTAAACGGTATATTTTAAGGAATATTAGATTGTCAATTAAACAATGTAAATTTGTATGAATCGAACTGAGGTTATTATACAAAA
>CAKZPK010000201.1 GCA_937139035.1 uncultured Crocinitomix sp.
AAAAGGTTTAAAACCACGATTAAGAGCAGATTAGATAAAAACTTTTTTTGCATGTTATTAAATACAGTTCTGCATACGGAAAATTTAGAGTTTTGTTTTAAAAATTCAAACACCCAACCCTTTTTGTATCGTTACGTTAACTAATTCATACACCAATCTCGTAGCGCTGTCGAATGAAAAGCTTACTATTTCTGATATTTTTTTTAATTAGTTCTATTGCCTTTAACCAAACAGCCTCCACTACTCCCCCTATCCTTCAAACTGACAGTATTTCAATACAAAATCATATTTATTTGAGAAATATATCTAACGACATAAAAACAAAGAACATTGATGAATGGAGTGAAGTGACAATTTGGATAAAAGACTCACTCTCTCCAATAAAAGGGCATTTATCATACAATAATGACAGTACTTTAATACTTAATGAAAAGGACATTTCAATCCAATCAATTGAAAAAATTCGTATTTCACCAGCTGTAGGGGAAATTATTGGTGTAGGTCTAACTGGAGTAGGCACGGTCATAGCTTCATTTGGAATCACATTAATGCTAGACTCAATGGGCAAAACTGATTTAACAAATGCTCTTTTATTAGGATTTGGATATGCAACGACTATTGTTGGAGGTGTAGCAACAGCAATTGGGACATTCGTATTAATAGTCAATAATCGGCACTATCATTTAGATGAATGGGAGTTCGAATTTAGACCAACCTAAAGCATTTATAGCAATTTTACAAACTTGCAAAATCAAATTCAGGCATGATTTTTTCTATCTTAGTTGAAAATAACAAGCATGTCTTTAAACAATTTATTATTTGCAATTCTAACCTTAACCATAGTTGCATGTGGAACAACCAAACAATTAGACGATAAAAAAGTTGAACCTGGCGAAGTAGAAATACCTGTAGATGCGGACGGAGATGTTATTTGGGTAAACAGTTCTAAAAGTGATTGCTCTGGTATGGCTATTGTGCGTTATTTTTATCAAACGCAAGAAGGAACTTTACAACCCGAAGGAAATTGGGATTGTGTTTATGAAGAGATTGAAGGTTTCGAATTTGAACCTGGCTATATCTATCAATTAGAGGTAGCCAAAGGTATATCAGAGGGAAAACCAAGCCTATCTTTAATTCAAATTATTTCAAAAGAGCGTGACCCTGATTATTTCAGAATTTATGACATTTGGGCAGCAACACATATGAATGGTGAAGTTTTGGACATTACTGCCACTCGCCCTAACATGGAAATCAACCTGAATACTATGAAAATAATGGGAAAAGGTATGTGTAATCAATATTTTGGGAAAATTGAACAATATTCAGTCTCAAATATTCAATTTGGACCAATTGCGGGCACTAAAATGATGTGTCCTGAAATAAAACAAGAAGGACTTTTCCTTGATGCCTTGCAAAAAACAAGATCCTTTAAGATTAAAAGCATGACGCTTTATTTTTATGACGCGGAGGACAAAGAGGTTTTACGTTTTCAAAAAGTTGATTAATCGAATAAGGGTAGGACATTTTTAATTCGACTTATTCGAAACCAACCACTATGAAACTAAATCACATTGCATTACTATTGCTTTGCGTAGCAGTTACCAGCTGTAAAAAAGACGAAGAAATTCCAGAATCATTTCCCGAAAAAACAAACCCAAACCTTATTCATTTTGGATATACTTTGGTAGACACATATTGGGATGATCCCACGGACGATTCTGATAAAACCAATTATATAGATGAGGTTGCTCCATTCTCTAATATTGCGGATATTCTTGTGGTCACACCTGAGGATGACATTAGAGACCGATTGACTTTAATGCAATCGTACGACGTAAAAGGCGTATTACATTTACACGAATTGTTTTTTGAATTAGTAGGAAGTACAGAAGCTTTTAGCGGTGCAGATTATGATTTACGATCAGATTATATGGAGCGTTGGGATACTTTTATTACAACAAACGAATTTGACACTGACATAAGTACTTTAGCTTGCTTTTATTTAGGGGAAGAACCCACATGGAATTCTATTTCTCCTGAAGACTTTGCTGCAGCAAGTGATTATATAAAAGCAACTATACCTGAGATTCCTATACTATTAGTTGAGGCCTACCCTGCAGTTGACAGTTTAGTGGTTCCTGCAAGTGTAGATTGGATTGGTTTTGACCATTATTTTATTGCAGATCCTACAACGCATTCAGATTTTCAAGCAGAATTGAACGAACTTAAATCAAAAAGGCAAGCACATCAGAATTTAATTCTTGTTTTAGATGCACACTATATTCCATTTGCTCATGGCAGTTCTGGCTTGTCTAAATTAGACATGGACGTTGTTGCACGTAATTATTATAAACTTGCAAATTCAGAAACCAGTGTTGTTGGAATGATAGGTTATCATTGGCCAAGTGGTTTTGATTTTCCAAGCGCAATTGGCACACGAGGTTTACCCTCAAATGTTTTAAGCGAGCATAGACGAATTGGTAAAGCAATAACAGGTAAATAATGCAGCGATTAATTTTTAGTGCGGTCATTTTACTAGCCGCTTTTTTCAGCAGTGCTCAAGACGAAGTAACCAAATCATACGGATCTGTTCAGTTAAATGCCGGAACATTACATGTATATCGGGTTTTAAGTATTGGCTATGAAAGCCCTACTTTATTTAAACTTGGCGACAAACATCAATTCCGTTTAGCAGCAAATGGCGGTCTTTGGCACGCACGGCTTTACAACTCAACGGTAGGTACTCAGTTTAATTCAAATGTCACTTATCTATTGGGTGGAAAATCGCATAAACTGGAACTAGGTGCTGGAATTACAGGTCATTTTAAAAGAGGGTTAAAGAATCAGCCACTACAATATATTGCCCTATTACCCAAGGCTTTTTTAGGCTACCGTTATGAAAAAAATAATGGTCGTTTATTCTTTAAAGGAGGTATTGGTTGGTACGAGGCTGTTCAAATAGGAATGGGATTCAGGTTTTAATTTTTTAGTTCGTGCAATAGGGGGATTGATTTCATCTTTCGACTATAGAGCGAACTTTAAAAATAAAAACATGAAAAGAATTTTTACTTATTTTGGTCTTTCAATCTTTGCATTGACCGCAAACATAGGCGTTGCGCAAGACCAATTGGATAACGGAAGTTTTGAAAATTGGGATGATGTTGTGATTAAAGACTCCTTAGATTACTGGTTCACAACTACTTCATCATATTTTCCTTTCGAATCAAATGTAACCAATGTAGATGGTGTTACAGGTGATGCTGTTCATTTAGAAACAGTTCTTACACCAGAAGGAGATGAAGTTTCAGCTGCTGGAATCATTTTAGCTAGCGAACTGGGTGATGAATTGCCAGTTGCATATCCTTACGATTCTGAAGTTGATAACCTTAACGCTCATTTAAGATACGAAATTGCCGAAGGTGATACTGGTTTTGTTCTCGTTATTCTTGAATCTGGAGGAACCCCATTTGCATTTGAACAATTTCCAATTTTTGGCTCTCAAGATGAATGGGAATTAACAACTTGGGAAATTGAAGGTGCTATAATAGCTCCTGATGCAGTAACACTTGCCATTTTTAGCAGTGGTTTTGCTGATGGCGAAGGTATTGAAGGATCATGGATAGAGGTTGATAATGTGTTTTTTGGAAATGACGACTCGACACCTGACCCATTACCTAATTTCAGTTTTGATAGTTGGTCACCAATTGAGCTAGAAGTAGCTGAGGACTGGAATAGTTTTGATCCTGTACTTTATAGTATCTTAGGTTTCAATAATATTTCAAAATCTACTGACGCAACAGACGGAAGTTACTCTTTAAGAATTGATGTTAATGAAATGAATGTTGAAGAAGATATTGTTCCTTTCATTTCTAACGGTGCATTTGATTTTGAAGAAGAAGATATTATGGGTGGTTCAGAATTCACTTCATCCCCTATTCTTTTTAAAGGTGATTTCAAATTCTTGTCTGATGATGGTGACGAGGCAAATATTTACTTACATTTTTGGAATGACGAAGGTGAATCTATAGAATATGAAGAGACCTTATCACCAACTGAAGATTGGGAAGAGTTTAGTATTGATATTGACCTTGACTTTACTCCTGATTCTGTTTTAGCAGTGCTTTTTAGCGGAGGAATAGCTGAAAGCGCAATGCTTTATGACAATATTAGATTTGTTTATGATGATGTAAGTGTAGCTGACAATGGTGCTATCGACATTCAGTCATACCCAAACCCGGCTAACGATTTTGTTCATGTTGGAATAAATGAAGCTGCTGATTTAGTAATCACTGATTTATTAGGACATACGGTTTATGCGCAATCAGATTTAAACAAATCAGTTGATGTAAATACAAGTGAATGGCCTAATGGCATTTATTTAATTAAGGTATATAGAGGCGCCCATTTCAAAACACAACGCCTAT
>CAKZPK010000202.1 GCA_937139035.1 uncultured Crocinitomix sp.
GTCCTGGTTTAAAATTAATTGGGCGTGGTGGCGTTGGAATGGATAATATTGATGTGGATTATGCTCGCTCGAAAGGGCTACATGTAATCAATACTCCTGGCGCATCTTCTCAATCTGTTGCAGAAATGGTAATGGGTAATTTATTTGCACTTTCAAGATCATTACATGACTCTTACCACCAAATGCCTAAATCTGGTGATACTGACTTTAAAGTATTAAAGAAGAAATATGGCAAAGGTCAAGAACTTCGTGGTAAAACTATTGGTATTGTTGGATTTGGAAGAATTGGACAATCATTAGCTTCTTACGCTTTAGGTGTTGGAATGGAGGTTCGTGCAATTGACATGCAGGTTAATCCAGTTGAGATTCCTTTAGCTATTAAAGGTGTTGGAGATTTAAAAGTAACGCTTACACCAACCAATAATTTGACAGATATCATTGGTGAGTTAGATTATATTTCATTACACGTGCCAAAGCAAAGTAATGGTGCAGCAGTAATTAATGATGACCTCATTGAAAAAATGAAAGATGGCGCAATTATCGTAAATGCGGCAAGAGGTGGTGTCATTGATGAAGATGCTTTATTGCGTGGATTGGCTTCAGGCAAAATTAGAGCTGCTGGATTGGATGTTTTTGAAAACGAACCAAACCCGCGCAAAGATTTATTGGTAAATGAAAAAATTGCAGCAACACCGCATATTGGAGCAGCTACAACTGAAGCTCAAACAAGAATTGGGTTAGAATTAGCTGAGCAAATTGCTCATTTACTTGGTTAGACTCATAAGATTAATAAAATAAACGAACTGCGCTCCAAAACAAATGGTAGCGTATTAAACAAAAAAATATAATGCCTTTAATTTCCCCATCATTACTCGCAAGTGATTTCGCTAATCTGCAAAGCGAAGTTGAAATGATTAATAATAGCACAGCAGATTGGTTTCATGTAGATGTAATGGACGGTAGTTTCGTTCCTAATATCTCATTTGGTTTACCATCTGTTAAGGCAGTTGCTAAACATGCTACTAAACCATTGGATGTTCATTTAATGATTGTTAATCCAGATCAATATATTAAAGCTTTTAAGGCTGCTGGTGCGGCTTATTTAACAGTGCACTATGAAGCTTGTACACATTTGCACAGAACCATTCAAGCTATTAAAGCTGAAGGCATGAGAGCCGGGGTTGCGTTAAACCCTCACACTCCTGTCAATGTTTTAGAAGAGGTTATTAATGACTTGGACTTGGTATTAATCATGTCTGTTAATCCTGGATTTGGAGGACAAAGTTTTATTGAAGCAGCAATTGAAAAAACACGTAAACTAAAAGCTCTAATAACTGAAAAAGGTGCTAACACATTAATTGAAATTGATGGTGGTGTAAATACTGAAACTGGCGCACGTTTAGTTGAAGCGGGTGCTGATGCTTTAGTTGCTGGAAGTTTCGTTTTTAAATCTGAAAACCCTGCTGCTACAATTGCCGATTTAAAGGCTTTGTAGAGGGTGTTTAGTCTTTAGTCTTTAGTCTTTAGTCTTTAGTCTTTAGTCTTTAGTCTGTTGACGACTTTACAGAGTTGAAGTTGTGCATATTAAATGATCCTATGCAGTTTCTTTTGAACTCAAAAGTCATGTTCCCTCATTGAAAGGCGGCATTCACTCATTTGAGCTTAATTCATACCTTTTAATCTTAACGATTTTCGTTAATTAAAGGTATGAAACCTAACTATTTTTCTATTCCTAAGCCATGTTCTGCAGATTGGAATAAAATGACACCTACTGAGCAAGGTGCCTTCTGCAAACACTGCAATAAAGAAGTTATTGACTTATATCCTGTTCCTTCTGATGAGATAAAAGAAACAATAGCATCTAAAAACAACCCTTGTATTAGAATTCTACAAAGTCAAATTGATGAAATGAATTTTGCAGAATGGTTTCGATCATTAACGCTAACTAAACAACTACGCTACCTATTTTTATTTACACTGCTATTAGTGTTTCAAAATAAAAGTCACGCACAAGAAACTGATACAACGTTTATTCCATACTCTAATGAATATTTGGATGAATTAACATTAGAAAAATCTGATTCAACAGAATTTGCAGAATTTGATACTGATGAGAATCAAAACAATGATAGCCTTTCAACTACAGTTTTACCTGGCGTTGATATTGGTTCATGGGATGTCGTTCATCCCTTTGAAGGTGAAGGCTGGATGGGAGTTCCACCAATTCAACCAATTATTTATGAAGACTTTGAATTATTTGATGTAGCAGTTGTTGGAGGTTACATTCTCACAGAAATTCCTGAAGATCCTCCTATAAAAAATCAGATCATACTTGACGAAAACATCTATGAATTTACAATTATTGAAAAGGAAATTCATTTTATATATAGGTCAATTAAAAATCAAAAAATTCGAATTAAAATTACACATGAAAATGGAGAAGTCGTCTATTTTGCACCTTTGGAACTCGGCATTGGCGAAAACAGTGTGATTTATCCAATACAGAATTTTGAATTTGGACATTACACGATTATTTTAGAAACAGAAAAGCACAATGGATCAACAAAAGTGATTTATTTATAATCATTTTTTCCAACTATTTTATACTTCTGGGTTATTTAGTATAAATGGCACGTTTTTTCTCTATCCCCAAACCTTGTTCCGAAAATTGGAATGAAATGAATGCTACTGAGCAAGGTGCATTTTGTGGGAAATGTACAAAAGAAGTAATTGATTGTTCATCTTTGAAAAGTGGAGAAATAAAAGAAGCAATGGAATCGACAACCGATCCATGTGTTAAAATATTCTCAAGTCAAATTGATGAAATGAACTTTTTAGAATGGTTTAAATCATTAACGGTTAAAGTACAACTTAAATATGCCTTTTTATTCGCCTTTTTGCTCGTGTTTAACACAAATGGAAAAACACAAGATACAACGAACACTCTTCCTGAAATAATAAATGAAGAAATTATTGACGACACAGTAAATCTTCACAATAATCATATTGCAGTCGATTCAAATCATCTCTCCCATGCTGCAAACATCACTAATGATATACCTCTTAACGATACTACTTTGACTGACACCTCAGCACAAATACAGCAAACTGTAGAGAAAGACGCAAGCACCTTAGTCATTAATGAAGAGGTTGTTATTTGGGAGCCAGATGATAACAATAAAGTAGTGATATGCGAAATATCACATACTCTCGGTTTTATGATTATGGGAGACTGGATTGAAGAACCTTTAGCTAAACCCGCATTATCTCCATTTTCACCCACCTTACTTGACACCTTGCCCCCCTATGAAATTATAACGAACTCAAATAATTTAACACTCTCAAACAGTCGCTATTCGTTTAATATTGTTGGCGACACACTCCACTTTATGGCATACGCTCTTGAAAGCGAACAAATAAAGATTACTATTACAAAAAAAGGACATATTCACCCCACCTACTTCAACCCCATTCAAATTGAACAAGGTCGAAGCGAATTTGATTTTTCTTTACACGATTTTGAGAGCGGCTCCTATATCATAACTGTTGAGGAAGGTTATCAACGCAAAGGAATTGAACTCATTTATTGGTAGTGAGCAACCTGCTTTATAAATTACAAAACAGCGTATATGACCTACATCTATATCGTGGATAAATAATTCAAAACAGACATTGAAGGAAAGAAAAAGTACTCCCCGCCCTTAATCGTTACAAAGCGTTCCCAACTATCAATAAATTGATTTGTAGGTTCTGCTTGAATAGTAAATTGACCATTTTCTGAGTTTGGATCTCCCTGAGGCGGCACACCAATAACAATATCAATATCATTTGACAAATTACGCAACTGGTTATTGTTACTCCAAGCATGTTGAATAAATTCAAACTGCAATTGTAAATTGGTATTAAAACAAATAAAATGCAAACCAATTTCACCTTTCTCCTCACCATTTTTAGCTGGTAATTGATAATTTCTTCCCCTTCTAATAATACGGTGTCTACGGCTTATTTTTAGTGATTGTTTTGGATTATACCATCTAAATGCGTCTCTTGGATTGTTACGGCGCAAATGCGAACCAAAAGGGCATTTTAATCCATCCGGGTCATGCTCTGCATATCCAAAATCATCATTTGATGGATTCCCTCCGGGGTCTTTGTCTGGAAACAAAGCTAAAGAAGCACCACTTGGCCAACGCCCAATGCACTTTGAAGCCAACTTCACCTTAGCATCTTCATTAATAGTGCCATCCTCATTCTTCGTTTTATCTTCCATATAAGACCAAAACTTGTCGACATGTTGCTCTATTTGGCGGTAAACCATAAACGAACCATTTTTACCCAAGTCTTTCTTATCTGTTCCTTCCGGATCATCTGACAAGAGTGAAATATTACCTTGATTTTTTTCCAATAAAGGAGAAAATGGATATTGGTCGTGTTCATTTTTATAACCTAGTAAAAATTCGCCTGTTTCAACAATGTCATTATCTGGACCAGAGCGCCCACTACCTTTAACAACGGGCTGTGATATTCCATCATGAAATCCAAATGGCTCTTTATTATCTTCTCGTAAATGCCCTTTCATTTCGGTGGTAATTTCTAAGACATCTTCACTTTCTATAATCTCACGTTCCGCAGCCATAAAAGCATCTAAGGCCTCATCCGTTTTTGAATGAAAAATGAGCAAAATATGTAAATCTTTCTTGTGTTCTCCACCCCAGCGCCAATTCTCAGGAGCATTTTCTGCATAGTCGCCAAGAATTCTACTACGGTCTTCTGTTACCATTCCTTCTCTAAACGGAACAGGAAAAGCCATTATATTTTCTTTTTCCAAGCCCAACGAAGCTAAACCAACTGATGTGAATGCTAAGTGCAATGTCTCGTCAGGATGAGTTGATAAATCTGCAGAATCAACTTTGGGAAGTGTATCCTTGATCCATTTTTTTGCGCCTGTAGCGTCTTTTACTTTTAATAAAAAATAAGCGGTTTGGTATAATTTACCATATCCTCGAATAACCATTCCTTGAATGTCATCTAAATCGAGTGTTTTTGGATTATCTACAATTGCCATATTAATTTCTTTTTAGGTTCTTTAAATTCTTCTTAACATTTCTTTAATCTCTTTGTCGCTCAAATTTCCAGAATTGAACAATGATGCGCGCAAATGCGAATTACTGACAATTTGCTGCAGCCCCGTCCATGGATAAGCCGAGTACCATATAGGAGTTGGAACTTGTGTCAAACGTCCCCAGCCCATAAATTCAGCAATTTCATAGGCTCCTTTTCCAAACACATAAAATGTTCTTGGATATCCTATTGATGCTCCGTAGATAGCATTTAATCCCCAACCACTATTATCCACAAAATCACCTAAATACTCATCAAAGCTTCCGTCAAAATTGCTAAAGAATACAAATCGAGAACCATTATCAATAAACACCCAACGGGCAAAGTGAATAGTCGGTGTGCCTAATAATTGTCCCCCAACAAACCAGTTGGCTGACGTGAAACTTGCAAACCATAAGAAAAATCGAAGTCCTACTTTCCTTAAACCTCCTTTAGTCTCAAATATTTGAGATAATTGGTTTTGATATATTTTATCCTCTTGCGCCTTGAGTGGAGCCATATGTGCTGGAGGAATTTGATTGACATTTTTGCCAAATGGCTTGGCTTTCTTTTCATAGAAAAAGTGAATAATTACTACATAAATTGCCAAAAGTGGCAGGATGAGAAGCAAAAGAAGAACAAAGAAGAACATTTTAACAAAACGTTTTCTTGGTAAATGATATTTTTCTTTTGCCCACGCAAAATCAGGATCTTCCGCCACATGTTTTTTAATTGCCGCATATGCCTCCTTTGACGTTTTCCATTGACTTCCATTTGCTTGCACAAATTGTTGTAAAGCACGTTGCATTTCAACCTCATTATTAATTTGACTTACCGAACGATTGGGTGCGCCAACATAAAAGCCTGGTGTTTTTTGCTTATGCTTCATTAAATAAGCAAGGCGTGTAGCTCTTGTTCTATTATTTTCTTCAGGATAGTCCTTACAATGTATAAGTATTTTATCCAAACCATCTGGTAATTTATCAACCAAATCATTGATATGTTTCTCCTCCGTTCCATCAACATTTGCAGCATAAACTAAGCTGGCACCATACTTGTCATTTGCTGGAACAACAATCCATCTAGCAAAGTGAACATCTGGGATTTTATTGAATGCAAAAAAACTATCGTTAGGGTTAGGATTCCCTCCTGAATTAAGCACTTCCGTTACCGCATCAACCTGATTCGGCAGGACGTATATTTGAAAAAAAACAGCGTTTTGTTTTGTCATTTTATTAAAGATTTCTTGTGAAATTATTTATTACCGAATTCAACCATATAATTATTAGGGAATGGCCCGTCTTTTAGCCCGGTGCCTCTTGACACACTTCCTTTTGCTAGTCGAACATTCTCTAAACGTAATACAGCTGCTACTAATTCTGGAATAGTGACAGAATTGATATACTTTCCGTAGCATTCATGTAAACCAAAGCCCCAATTCATATATCTAGAACCCCTTGTAGGATCGAATTTTTTAGGATCAGGAAAATTTTCAGGATCAAACATTGCTCCTGAAGTTAATACCATCATTTTTCGGTTTCCTTTGATGGAATATTTCTTTTTCTTTCCGTTTATAATTTGTTTGGTTTCACTAAATCGTAAAACACCTGGTTGAACAGGATTAAAGCGCAATGCTTCATAAACATAGCCTTTTACTCTATCCATATCATATGCCTTGGAAGCTTCAATGGCCCCTTTTAATTGATCTGGACGTTTAAAAAGTTCCTGCAAAGCAAAAACCACTGCTTTACTTGTTGTTTCCTGTATCCCTGTTAATAATCCGCCAATATTTCGGCGAATTACATCATCATCTACCCAATCGTATTCTTCGTTTTGGGCTAAAATAATTAAGCGACTCAGTAAATTATCTTCAATTTTTTCCCCATTAGCCAAGGCTTGTTTTCGGTCTGTAATTAAACCTCGAACCCAGGTAGTTCTTGCTTTACCAGAGTCAACTGCCAACTTATGTTTGGCTTCATTGTTCGAAAAATTCAAAAACAAATCATAAAACATGGAACGTTGCCACCTTTTCATTTCAGATTCTACAGGAGCAGGAACACCAAAATAATAGCCCAATAAGCCAATAAGCACCTTATAGTTTAAGGTTTGAACCACATCCATTTTACTGTAAGGTTGTACCTGCTCTAAAACCGCATCTGCATTTTCTCGCACATATTTCCTGATCATTTCAAGATCATCTTTATGCGTTGTTTTTCGAACATAATTTCGCTCTCGATCAAATTGCGGATTCGAACGATCCATTCCTAGGAAAAAGGCTCCCTTTTGATTGGACATTTTCTTTGCATTGATCTCTTCAACCGTAAAATCATTGTTACGCTCCAGTACATCCACCACCAAATCATGACTACAAACAACTGCAATTTTCAATAACCCCAGCTTAATGACAGGAAATCGTTTTTGCAACATATAAAACAGACCTGCTTGGTTACTTGTTAATTTAATAACCAATCTGGAAATTGCGCGTTGAATGAAATTGGGCTTTTTAGGAACTGGTCCCAGTTCTAAGTTAATTGGGCGGTCTTCAATATAAATCCCTAAAACAAATTGTCCTGCAACAGTTGCTCTCAGGTCGTAAACTTCTTGACGTAATTCTTCTGAAATTTCGTTGATTTTAACAATCGATCCTCCAAACTCATCTGGAATTAAAAGAGGTGCCATTATTGAAGCAAAAGCAATATCTGCTGCAGTCATTTTATCCCCCGTTAAATACTTTCTGCCATCCCCAAGTAGTTCCTCTGCTTTAGCTAAAATTTTCTTGATTTCAATTAAAAACTCAACGGGCTCTTTATCTTTAATATCCCACTGCTCAACTAATGCGCGCTTATAGGCGCCATAAAAAAATGTATATTTTAATCGATCCAAAAATGGAACATTTCGTTTTAATAACTTGATTGCATCCTTTCTAGAACGAAACAGTTCGGTATATAAATACTGCCAAACATATTGGTTTAAATCATCAACAAAGCTATGATAGAGTTTCATTACCTCTCCTTGCTTTACAGGATCTTTTGGAATTAAACGTTGCTCAATAGGAATTCGCTGGTCATAATATTGAATAATGCTTTCAGCAGTAAATACTAACGAATCTGTTGTTATATGAGCTGGAGCATTTCCAACGCCATTTGTCCCCGTTAGTTTATTGACTTTTTTAATGTAAATTCTAGGTGCATGTGCATCCTCAATGTAAAGAATCTGGTTTTTATCAAGAACCCAGCGGGCAATTTCAGAAAAACCACTTACACTGTTGCAGGCAAGTGTTGGCACCTTTTGCGCATATTTAAAGTCTTTATTAAACCGTATAGGATTTAATAAGTACCTCACATCCGCATCTGGTTGTGATGTATTCATAGCTGTTCATGTTAGGTTAGGTGGTGCCCATTTGCAGGGCGGTTAAATTTGGTTATCTATTTATTCATCTATTTTCTTTTTGTTTAATTAATTGGCTAATTTGCTCGCCGAATATTTTTGTATTTTCCCAGGGCTTGTTGTAAATGCACTTAATAATTCCTCATTTTTCGCATTTGACTCGAAAGCCCAATATTTTTTCAATGATTTCCCTCTTACGTCTTTGATAGGGTTAATTTGTGTAATAGGGTTTAGCTGATTCTCCTTAATAAATGCTTCAAATTCATCTGGATTTTCAAATCCAATTAAGATTATGGATTCTACTTCTTCATAATTTTTGCTGTGGGTTGCAGCCGAATATGTCCAACTTGTTTTCAATGTTGCTTTTGCTCTCAATTTTGAGAGTCCATGAAACAATAAGCCATTTACAACACGAATGTAAGCTGGCGTTGAAGCATAATGAGTAATATAAATATATGTTTTAGTTTCTTCAGATTTATAAGGACCAAAAGAAATGGGTGTATTTCTTTTAAGACTTAACACTAAACTCTTCTTTAAAAACGAATTAAAAATGTCATCCGTCCCTGGTTTAATTTCTAAAATATTAAACATAGGTTGAGGCGGTTTCCACTTCCATTGCACAAAAGTGCGATACGATACAGCTCGAATAATTCCGACAAAATCCTTCACACTGTTCGTGAAAACGTTAGGCATAGTTTTGGGTTTGAAAAGGTAATGTTGTGTTCTAAATTTGACTGAAAATACGATTTTTTTTCATCTAATCAATGATTTAGCTCATTTTCTATTTCGAAAAAAACAGTTTGTATTTAAAATGAACTTATCTCAAAAGTAGTTGTACAGGAATAAAAAAAAGGCAATTATGAAAGTAAACATTCCAGATCCATGCAACGAAAACTGGGCAGAAATGTCACCAACACAACGTGGAGCATTTTGTCAAAAATGTGCAGTAGACGTTATTGATTTCAGTAATAAAAATGCACAGGAAATTAAAGAAACGCTCAAGGCAAATATTGGCAAGCATATGTGTGGAAGATTTACAAATACACAATTGGCTGATCTATCACATTCTTATCAAGTTTGGGAAAATCAATCTACCCGAACTTTTCAAAGTAAGTTTTTATGGGCTTGTATGCTAGCATTTGGAATGACTCTTTTCACGGGTTGCGAAAATTCAATTGCGCAAAATGAAAATATCAATATAGACCAAATCAGTTTAGCAATTGAGGATTCTACCAAAACGGATTCAATAATAAGCACCACTACAACTATTCCTGACATTACAGGGGAAGATGATTTTATTCAAGGAGATATTGATATTAGCGAGCCAGAACCGGACCCAGAAATAATGTGGTTGGGAGAACCTGTTATAGAATTTGAAGATTTAGAAGATGTTGAATTACCTATATGTAACACAACTACACAAGATAGTGCGGTCAGTAACCTTCCTGGTATTCCCCCGAATAAAAATCATTTTATAATAGGTAAAATTGCACCACCACCCCGTTTTAATGATTTTTTGGCAGACACTGTCAAAATTGAAACAATTCCAAAAAGTATAGAAGCGGAAACAATTAAAGCAATGGTTTATCCAAATCCAACTACAGGCATTTCTAAATTGAATGTCAAGATCAATGTCCCTGAGTATTACACCATAGATTTATACAACTTTCAAGGGGACAAAATATCCACCATATTTTCAGGTAATTTAGACCAAAGCACACAAACCTTTGATCTTGATTTATCGCATTATTCTTCGGGTATATACTTGGTGAAAATCACTTCTAATTATGTTGCCCATGCTTTAAAGATTAATAAAGTGAATTAAATCCTATCCTTTTTCGTTTATTTGCGTATTAGTATTAAGGTTAATACTGAACTAAAACATTGTGATACTTTTACCGAAACAGAATACACCGAGATGGATCATTTTTGGAGTTGATATCTTCATTAGTGTTATTGCATTATTGGTAGCCTACTTGATTCGATTTGATTCGACTGATTTGCCATTGGATGAAGAGTTATCCATTTTCAAAATTGGTCTTCCCTTCTTTATCATTATTCGTGGTGCTTGCTTTTATATTTTTAAAACCTACAAAGGAATAATAAGGCATACAAGTACAGAAGATATTAAAAAGGTTGCACTTAGTGTTACCTTAGGAACCTTTGTCATGGTTGTTGTTTCAGCAATTAAATACACGTGGTATGACAGTCACTTTTTGTTTCCTACCTCCATTATTATGGCGGAATATTTTGTGTGCATCTTCTTTTTATTGGTTTCACGTTTTGCTGTGAAGTTAATTTACATGGAAGGAATAAAGCGCACAAAAGAAATGATTCCTACTGTAATTTATGGAGCTGGAATTTACGGTGTAATTACAAAACACACCGTTGAAAAGGAATCGGGCTTAGATGGGAAAATCATTTGTTTTGTAGATGACAATAAAAAACAATTGGGTAAAACATTAGAAGGACTCAAGATTTTCCATACTTCTTCATTGGAGCAAATTATCAAAAAAGAAAAGATTAAGAAGTTGATTGTTGCCATTAAAAATCCGGACAAAGCAAAAAAGCGTGCCGTAATTGATATTTGTTTGGCAAATAATGTAGAGATTTTAAATGTTCCCTCTCCTACTGACTGGATTAATGGCGAGTTTACCTCTAAACAAATTAAAAAAATTCACATTGAAGATTTGTTAGGGCGTGAATCGATTAACCTTGATCCAGAAAGATTATCTGACGAGTTTAACCACAAAACCATATTAGTTACGGGAGCCGCGGGAAGTATTGGAAGTGAAATTGTAAGACAACTTGTTCAGTATTCCCCAGAAAAAATAATATTACTTGACCAGGCCGAGTCTCCTT
>CAKZPK010000203.1 GCA_937139035.1 uncultured Crocinitomix sp.
ACGTGATTTTCATTTATATGTATTAATCGTTTTCAGAAACTACACTATAAATCCTGCTAATCCAATCATCATTTTTTGGATTAATGATCAAAGTTTTGAAGCCACCTTGATCACCCTCCATACCAACTCCTTTTGAGTCATCAATTAGTAAATCAATTCCAAATGAAGGTGGATGTTTTGAAAATCTGATATTTTTTGGCTTGACTATTTGATCATGAGTTTTTTGAGTGACGATTCCGTTCAGCTTAATTCCATGAGCAAAAAATGTTCTTCTTATAAAGTTTTTTGGGCGATAAGATGAAGTATAAATCCAAATTTCGTGACCTTCAGATTTAAGATTTTTTAAAAGTTCTATAGTTCCAACCCTGAGAGGTTCAGAACGAAAAAGGCGGCGAATAAATGTTCTAGGCTCTACTTTGAACTGCTTTCCGCTAGTGAATGGAATTAAGGTATTGTCTAGATCAAATGCAATTCTCATAGTGGGACATAGAGTTTGAATAAAAGAATGTCATTTATGTATTATGATGGACTAAAGTAACCAATTCTTCAAAATCTAATCCTAATATCAAATTCGATTGATTCCAAATTAGGATTATTTAACCCGACAACTACACCTCAAACAAGTTGCTATTAGCAAGCTTTTTTTTTAGTAAACGATCAAAAAATCAACTATGGTGTGTCAATCAATGAGTTACTTTCATGAGGTAATGACTTAATCTCTTCTTGAAAATTTAACATCCAAAATACTGATACTATTCCACCTATAAAACCAGCTCCCTGTTTTACAAATTGTAAAACGGTATTATCCTCACTCTCGGGGAATAACTCGAAAGAGAAATCAATCATACAAATTGTTAGGATAACGAAACCCGAGCGTTTTATCCAAGTTTTATTTCGCGTTTCAGAAAATAATAATGATAGACCAAATAAGAACGAAGTTACCAATAAACCATAGTAAGCCATCTTGTAGTTTTCAAATTTAATTTTAGATAAAATTAACTGATACCAGTAATAAAGAATGAATATATAATAGGTTCCGTGTACAATCAAAGTAATTAATTGAAGCCTATAATGCTTTTTGAACAAATATATTCCAAGAAAGATTCCTGATGCAATATATATTATAACAATCACAGTTATTAGAAGTTTGAGTTGCTCCAGATTTAGACGTATAATCTTTGGGAAATTAAGATGTACTACCCAAAATAATTGACTTAAAAGATTCAAGAAAATAAAAAACTGTGTTGTTTTAATAATATTTTTACTCATATGGGAACAGCTATACTACAAATTTTATTTGCAGTAAGATTCAGTTTTTATTTCTTCATCAAGATAACCTGAAATTAAATATCTATCCGAGTGCAAAGTAAACTTTCCTCTTATTGATTCAAGGGTTTCAGCAAGTGTTTCAAACGTCCCAATTTCAACACCAAATAAATCATCTGGTTCAACACTTGAGTAGTCATAAATGCTATATACACCTTCCTTGGATTCATCAAAAACCTCAAAAATCAACCCAGAATAGCTGTCTTTTTCTTTTTTCACGGAGACATACCTTAAGCATCTATATTCACCTTGATAGAATTCCCCGAGGAATTGTTCGATTACCTTTCCCTTATTTATATATGGTAGTATTTCAGACTCCTTTAATTTCCTCTTCATAGCTAGTTCATTGAAATTCAGGTTTACTTTGTTTTACAGTTTATGTTTGTTATCGACAATCCACTCGCAATACTCTTTTTTTTCATTTTTACTTAAAAGTTCTTTATCTTCTTCACTCACCCAATGAAAACGACTAAGGTTTGTATATTTAATGTACACCGTTTTCAAGTAACTCACACCAACCTTTCGCATTTTCTCCTTCTTTTTCCATACATTCCAGCTCATTATTGAAAAATGGTTCAAATTGCCAATCTTCATTGCCCGCAAACCATATGCTTTGCCGAAAATCAAGATATTCGAACAGATCATTCCCTAATATTTTGCCATGCAAGTAGTCATCCTCATGCGAAAGGTAAGTCACTTGGTTATTTGTTAGATCCATAACAATGAGATCGCCGTTTGCAACCTCTTCTAAGGGTATTTTGTTCAAGACTATCTTTTCTTGTCTCTCGAATTCTTCAGGTTCAAATTCCATTTCAGGATCCAGCCAAGCTTCAGTCCAACCAATATAATCGAGATACATACTATAAAGTGTATCAAGACTCCAGTTTAGACCACCTGCAAATATTCCGTCATAGGGCTTCTTGAACTCATTTTCGAACTGATAATCAAACGCTAACTCTTTTGAAAACTCTTTAAACAACGTTTCAAGTTGTTCTGGAATTTTAAAACCTAACAATGAAACAACTTGACTAATTTCTTTTTCTGTCGCCTGAGGGCTTATTGCAATAGGTGTAATAATATTAATCTCATTATGAGTATAGAGATCATGGAAATTTTCTAGGCGATTTACAACTCTTTCGAAGATTTTGTCGTGCTTCATTTTGCTATCAGTAGTTTATAACATCCAAATAAAAGACCATCCTTTATTCCTTTTATATATAATTGTGAACCGAAAATACTGAATTCTTAAAAAAGCATCCCTACAAAGAATTCGATTGATTCCAAATTAGGATTATTTAACCCGACAACTACACCTCAAACAAGTTGCAGTTAGCTAATAAAGTACTGTTTGAAGTGTCTTAAAACAACAACTGCTACTCAATTGATTAACAGTTGTCATAAATTGTGAGCCCACTAGGATTACTCGCTGCGCTCATGATCCTAGCTTCTCCATGCTGAAATAGGAAAACTCAAATCATTGCATGATTTATGATTTTCTTGTTTTGTATCTCTCGATTGAATGAATTCATCTCGGCTATAAAACAAGAAAACCCGACATTTTCATGTCGAGTTTTCCTCTTATTTGTGAGCCCGCTAGGATTCGAACCTAGGACCGCCTCCTTAGAAGGGAGGTGCTCTATCCAGCTGAGCTACGAGCCCCACACTTACCTTTATTTAATGAAGCGGTAGTGACTTCAACTGATAAAGGAGATGCTAGCATCTCCTTTGTCGGGGTGGCAGGATTCGAACCTGCGACCTCCTCGTCCCAAACGAGGCGCGATGACCGGGCTACGCTACACCCCGTAGTGCCTTTGTTAGGCGAGCGCAAAGATACGTATTTTTTATATCTACGCAATACCTTTTTCATTTTTTTTTTGATAAGTTTTTTTGATTCTTCCTAAACATCAGATTTAGAACTGGTTTCACAATAAAAAAAAATGAAAGAAATTTAAAGGATCACACCTACTTTACCCTAATTTTTATTTTTAGCCTTTTCAATTTCTTCTGCCAAATTATCCAAACTGCCAATTGTTGGTGTTGCAAATGATCCTAAATAATCTGCGGTTAGTTTTGAAATGTAAGAAGGACTGATAATATCTTGTTCTAAATACTCTTCAATTTCTGGCATTGCATCCAAAATATCATGATCGTCGACACTTAGTTTATCGCGTACAATTTTGAAGAATTTAATTTCGCTATACTCTACTTTATTATCTGCATTGATAGTATCAATTGATACTTTAATCAATTTAATTTGCTCCTCATCCGTTAAATCAGCCTCTTTTAGCTCTGCAAAGTAATTGATTAAGAACTGTCCTCCTATTTCATTAATGTCGCCCAGCATTCTATCTAAATCGACATCTATGTCAATATCACCAAAGAGTTGTGTTTCATGAGCCATTTCTCGAATCAGTTTTACCTCATTCGGATCAATGTCGCCATCACAGGCCATAAAACAAAAAGCAGTGCGTAGGAGCAATTTTTCAAATTGTTCTTTTTCCATAATTATTTTTTTCTAAATCCAATGGAAGATTGGCTATTGCCACCTCCTTCAAATTTTTCTTTAATCTTTAAATAGTTGTTTATTTCTGACATTGAAATGGAAGGTTTATTTGCCTTTATTGTTTCTTCCACTATGCTCTGAGAAATTTTAGTCTTGCCTCTAAGCGCTTTACGTGCAGCCTCGTCACATAAAAAGCGTACATCACTAGAAACAAAATTCTCTGTCAATTCTGCTAGTTTTTTATAATCTAGCTCTCCTTCCAATGGGCGGTTGTCTAAAACTAATTCAAACATTTCTGCACGCGCATCAAAATCTGGCGGTGGAATATAAATAATCTTATCTAACCTACCCGCACGCAAAACTGCTGTATCAATAGATTCGGGTCGATTGGTAGCGCCAATCACAAATACCTCAGATTCACCTGAATTATTCATTTGTGCCAAAAACTCATTCACAGCCGAGGAACTCATATGGTTCATATTGGGCATATTTCGGTCTGGTACCAAAGCATCCAACTCATCAATAAAAATGATAGTTGGAGCATTGTCTCGTGCCTCTTGAAATAAAGCGCCAATATTTTCTTGCGTTGCATTTACATATTTGCTTTGCAAATCAGATGGCTTGATTTGATAAAATCGAAAGCCAATCTCTTCTGCAAATTTTTCAGCAAAGAATGTTTTACCGCAGCCAGGAGGCCCGTACAACAACATCCCATTTGGAATTGTTAGTCCAAACTCTGCATAGCGCTCACGTTCCTTTAATGCATCAATAACATCTACTTGCAGCAATTCTTTCAAATCTTTCATTCCTGCAATATCCTTAAAGCCTTCCCCGGTGCGCACCTCCGAAGTAACATTACTTGTTACTCCGCTAGAGCCTCCTCCGTATCCACCTCCACCAGTTGGAGCTTGCTTTTGCTTCATTTCTTCTGGCTTAAAGTCTACTACTAGGTTCCCTTCAATTGCCTGAATCATTTCTGCAGCATTTTCAAAACGTTCGTCAGGGTCAGTTTTTAAAGCTTTAATAATGATACCTAAGGTATTCTTATCAATACTTGCATCACTACTAACAAACATGAGCGGTTTTTCTCGCTCGGCAGTTAAAACTTCTTCGTATTTTTCCTTGTTAGTCTTATAACGAGATAATTCTAACGACCAAGGTGGAATGCCAAAAATAAGATGATACAATAATACGCCGCAAGCATATAAATCGGACTGGGTTGAATAAGTTCCCTCTAAACATTCTGGCGCCAAATAAATTTGACTTAAATCATCTCGTGAATAATCCTCACAATTACCATCCTGACTTCTGGAATAACCAAAATCAATGATTTTTGGAACCGGCACATCTCTTGAAAGATCCGTCATGATGTTTAGGTTCGTAATTTCATTGTGCACTATTGGTACTGGTAATGAATGCAAAAATTCTAATCCACTTAGCACCCCTTTCACCAAGTCTTTTGCTTCGTATATATTAATTGCACTGGTTCGTTTCAAACGATCTGCTAATGTCTCTCCACTAATAAATTCTAATACAACCCATGAATAGTGTTCATCTTCAAGTGTTAAGCCTCCATTATCTAAATAAGCTACCAAATTTCTGTGGTTGAGCTGTTTTAAGTGCTCAATTTCACGAATTTTTCCTTCTGGTGTATATTGATTAGCTTTTAGTTTGGCATGATCGAATAGTTTTAAAAACCGCGTTGCCCCTTCCCTATCTTTTACCCGATAAGATTCGGCGTAGCTTCCTTGTTTTAAGAAAAACTTGACGGTATACAGGTCATCAATGACCATATTTTTCTCTAAAGTCCCTTTCATTCTTATTATAATTAGATTCTTACGCTTTTAAACTGCGTTGAACCTGTTCTCGTATTTATTATTAACCAACCAATACAGAGCTGTCTCCGCTTGGTTGTTGATCTGGCGGCAATAAATCCAAAAGAGACATCACAATTGGATGCAGCTCCTCTTTTGATGGGTCATGCGCAACTTTTTCTAAACCTTGTGCGAGTAATTGACGCGCACGGCTTACATCCTTCCATTGATATCTTCCAAAATTGTCGTTGTGCTCTCTTATGAATCCAATTAACTGGAACAAGAATGTAATTTGGAAATAGGCATTTTCAATTTCCTCTAAAACAGATGCTCCTAATTTCACATCTTTACGAGCAATAACCTCATCCATTTGTTTTTTAAGAACAACTACAACTCTTGTTGTACGTTCATCTCCCAACTCAGCATTGGCACGTTCTAAGCGTAAATATTCTTCATTCAAACGCTCTTCGAGTCTAGGCCATTCAGCAATGCTATTCACATCATCCAGCGATTTTAGTAACTTTTTTAAATTGGCTAAAACCTGCTGGTTATTATCTACGTCGTTTCTATTATTTTCAAAATCGGCATTTAAGACTTTGATATCATCCTCAATTTTTCGAACCCGATCTGAATAATCCATATTTGGATCTTCTTTAATTTCTTGAATGCTACCCTGTGCTTTTCTTAACTCATTCGCTAGCCAATCTACTTCAATTGATTGCACTTGATGTGAAGGAACTTCAATATCATGCGTATAATCCAAATATGGAAAGTAAGCACTTAAGCTAATTTTTTGCGATTTATCAACACTAATCGTTAAATCAACATCAGAATTCATAGGCAAAAGTGATGGTAAATCATCACCCGTAATCATTACATCATAAACGTGCTGATTATAAATTGCTCGTGTTCCCTGCGCATCAGATTCTCCTTGATAAATAGGAAATTTCAGAGTATCAGCCTCTTCACCTGGACGAATACGCCCCTGTGTTTTCAATCCATTCCATGTTCCAATTGCAGGTAGACTTTGATTTTTTTCTACACCTCTCACCTTTTCAAAAACAATTTTCCCAGATGATTTTTGCTTAATCTCAATTCCAATATGATATGGCAATGTTGCACTACCAATTTTAGAACCTTGAATGATGTTGAATGAAGAAGGTTCGGATTCTAATTTATTTCCTTCGGCATCAAATACATCCGCAATAAAGGTATTTGTTTTCCCCTCTTCTAATTGCACTTCAATAATATCTCCTTTTTCTTCAACCTCTACTCGGCCGCTTGACCATCCTTTATCGCCACGTGTAAATTCAACGAAAACGCTATCAGGAATATTACCTTCCATTTTATCTTTGAGCATTTTTACTGTCACAAATTCTTCTGGTTCAACAGTTGAAGATTCATGTCCAAAATACAATTGGATTTTCGTGTTGTCACGGCTTTCTTCGCGCACCTCTTCAGAAACATCAATTGTAGATGCATATAAAGAAGCACCTTTAGCAACAGCTGTCATTGGATCTGTGCTTGTATCTGGAGCACAAATTTGCTCTGTCAACATTTTTCTAAGCACAGGAGAAAAAGTAGGACCTCCAACCAAAATCAATGTTTCAAGATCAGCTCCAGTTAAATTGTTGCGCTTTAATAATTCTAAGGTGATATCAATTGCTTTTTGAAATACAGGACCTAAAACACGCTTCATGTCATCCTGATTTATTGTAATATCCAATTCAAACTCTTCTCCGTTATCATCTTCTCCTGGAATTACTCCTAAATCTGTCAATATATTATACTCATCATTAAAAGAGAGTTTAATTTTGGCTTCTTCACCAAACTGTTTCATTGCATTTTTAAGAATCTGCTTTTTATTATCATCATTTAGGATGGAATCAATTGCAAAATTCTCTTTTAAATAAGGAATAATAAGATCATCTACGATAGCATTGTCAAGGTTTTTCCCTCCCAAATAATTATCACCTTCGGTGTCCTTCACCTTCATGATTCCTTCTTCTACTTTTAGCAAAGCGGCATCAAATGTTCCTCCTCCAAAATCAAATACAAACCAAAAACCATCTTTTTTATTAGACTCAATACCATATGCCATTGAAGCAGCAATAGGCTCTTGCAAAAGCTCAACATGTTTAAAACCGGCTAATTCACCTGCTCTTCGCGTTGCATCATTTTGGTTAATCGTAAACTTGGCAGGAACAGTAATAATGATGGAATTCACATTCTCATCCTTTACATATTTTTTAAGTGACTTTAACACCTCTGCTGACAACTCTTCTGAAGTAAATTCTTTTTCTAAATGCGTACAGGTAAAGTTCTTATCTGTTCCCATTGTACGCTTAAATTCAATATACGAATTGGAATCATTTGCTTTCCAATTTCTCATGGCACCTAACTTATCTCTCTTAAGTGCATTATATGCGCTATCTCCAACCTGTATTGCTTTTTTCTTATTCACATATACACAAGAAGGCATTGTATCCTTCAAGGTATCTGATTTTTTAATAACGGCATCTCCGTTTTCCATTCTACAAATTGCAGAATTTGTTGTACCTAAATCTATACCGTAATCAATTTTTACTCTTGACATATCTCTTCCTTATTTATTCTCCAACGCTCACTTCAATTTGAGCTGATTGAATCATTTCTCCTTTATAGTTTACTTGAGGTTTTATTATTCTTGTAATGATTTGACGCCCCGCAGGCAAGTCTTCGCTTGGAACAAAATTAGCAACAACTAACATTCCCTCTTTGTATGGTTTCCCTAGCATTTCCACTAG
>CAKZPK010000204.1 GCA_937139035.1 uncultured Crocinitomix sp.
TCTTATATGGCTATTGGAAAAGCTCAAGCACTTGTTAGAGAAACTGGTAATTTGAGTGTTCCACTCCACTTGCGCAATGCCCCTACCAAACTAATGAAAGACTTAGGTTATGGAGAGGATTATAAATATTCGCATGATTATGCGAACAATTTTGTGAATCAAGAGTTTTTACCTGATGAGATAAGTGGAACTAATTTTTTTAATGCAGGAAGCTCTGCACGTGAACAAGATATTGATAAGACGATAAAGAATTTGTGGGGAGATAAATACAATGGTTAATTGGCAATGAACAATTGATAATTAGCAATGGGCAATGAACAATTGGTAATTGATAATTGATAATATGTTGTTATGTGGGGTTTAAGAACTGAAATTTGATAAACAATAATGAGTAAAACTAAAGCATGGATAGGTGCAATGCGTTTAAGAACGTTACCACTGTCATTTAGTGTAATTTTAGTTGGCGGAGCATGTGCACGTATTTTTTTTCATGGTGGAATGCAAGAAATTAAATTCCCATGGTTAACATTCACGTTAATTTTGGTTACTACGCTCTTACTGCAAATCCTATCTAACCTAGCTAATGATTACGGAGATGCAAAAAAAGGAGCAGACAATGAAGGAAGAATTGGTCCTGAGAGAGCTATTCAAAGCGGAGCTATTTCTCCCAAAGCCATGTTTAGAGGAATCATCATTAATTCAATTTTAGCACTTGGCGCAGGTATTTGGTTGTTATTAGAGGCCTTCCATTATGATTTGAATCCGACTTTCATTATCTTTTTTATTCTTGGAATACTTGCTATAGATGCTGCAATCAAATATACAGTTGGAAAAGGAGCATATGGTTATTCTGGACTAGGCGATCTTTTTGTTTTCATATTTTTTGGTTTGGTTGGAGTAATGGGAACGTTTTATTTACTTACTGGTAATGGTTCTTTAACAGGTTTAGTTGCTTTACCAAGTATTACAATGGGTTGCTACAGCGTCGCAGTTTTGAATCTTAACAATATGCGTGATCGAGAGAATGATCAAAAAGTAGGGAAAAATACATTAGCTGTAAAACTTGGCTTTAAAAAGAGTAAAGTTTATCATTATTTCATTTTTGCTTTAGCTTATCTCGCCTTCCCAATTCCTATGATGGGAGTAGCAATATCAGACGGGGTACTATTATTACTTATCCCTTTTTTAATTCCTGCAATAATTCATTTTATCCATCTTAAAAAGGTTGCAAGCGTAACTAACCCCAAAGATTTTGACCCTGAGTTAAAAAAAATAGCACTCTCAGCTTTTCTTTTCTCACTGTTGTTTTTTGCAATGGTCATATTCGTTCCTTAATTTTGCGCCATGCGAATTGACATCCTCACTGTATTACCAAAATTATTGGAGAGTCCTTTTAACGACTCTATAATGAAACGTGCTCAAGAAAAAGGCCACGCCGAGATTCATATTCACAATATTCGTGACTATTCAACCCACCGTCAAAAAAGTGTGGACGATTATCAATATGGTGGTGGCGCTGGAATGGTAATGACTATTCAACCAATTGCTGATTGCATTGAGAAATTGCAAGCCGAACGTACTTATGACGAATTGATCTATATGACGCCAGATGGTGAATTATTAGAGCAATCGCATTGCAATGCTTTTTCTTTAAAGAAAAATATTCTAATTCTTTGTGGGCATTACAAAGGAGTCGATCAGCGTATTCGGGACTTGTTCATTACCAAAGAAATTTCTATTGGCTCATATGTTTTGTCGGGCGGTGAATTAGGTGCGGCTGTATTAGTAGACGCTGTAGTAAGGTTAATTCCAGGTGTTCTTAATGATGAAACCTCTGCACTAACCGATTCTTTTCAAGACGGATTATTGGCCCCACCGGTTTATACTCGACCTGAAGATTATGATGGTCATAAAGTTCCGGAGGTATTATTATCTGGACATAGCGCTAATATTGACGAATGGCGAAATGAACAAAGCATTATTCGAACAAAAGAAAGAAGACCTGATTTATTGGATTAGTACTTTTTTTATAGCCAAATTTATTCTACAATCAATCGTTGTAGTTCAGCCCACTCTGACCAAGAACCATCATAGAGTTTTTTGCTATTATAACCTGCAACATGGCTAGCTAACATTACGATACACGCAGTAATTCCAGATCCGCAACTAAATACAAGATCTATATCTGAAACTTGTTTTGATTCGAATATTTTGGTTAATTCAGCTTTCGATTTAAACATTCCGTCACTTAGCAAATCTTTGTATGGAACATTCATTGAATTAGAAATATGTCCACTCTTTAAATGCTTGCGAGGCTCCTTCTCCACTCCATCAAATCTCCCTTTTGATCTCGCATCAATCACTGTTAATTGTGGATTTTTACTATTTTTTAAAACTATATCATAAGTAATCAAAAAATCCTCTTGGAAATTAGCTTTGAAGTCTCCTTCAGTAGCTGTTTGCAAATGCTTATTGGCTGTTTTACCTCCTTGCTTTATCCATTCAGGTAATCCGCCATTTAATACAGAAACATTTTTGTGTCCCATAATTTTAAACAACCACCATACCCTAGGACTGGTATATATTCCAAGATTATCAAACACCACAATTTTTGAATCTTTGTTAATCCCTAATTTTCTAGCCTCCAATTCAAACTGTTCAGCTGTTGGAATGGTATTGGGAAATGAACTTTCTTGATTTGAGAATTTCTTTTTCAAATCAAAAAAACGCGCATTTTTAAATGTCAAAAATTCTTGATTCTGAGATTCAACCTGAGTTACAGGCTGGACACTAGCATCCAGAATAACAATGGATTCATCATTTAAATGTTCAGCAAGCCAATCAACAGAAACTAAATCCATCATTAATAAAAATTGAAACGTATTTAAAAGAAATAATTACAGAGAAAAAGTAACCGGTACAGTTTGTTTAACCCGAACTTTTTTTCCACGCATAGAACCTGGTATCCAATTCGGCATTTTCTTAATCACATTAACTGCTTCTTGATCCAAATCTGCATTTTTAGACCCTCTTCTAACGCTGATGTTAGAAAGGCTACCATCCTTCTCTACAATAAACTGAATATACACTTTACCTTGAATTCCTGCTGCTTTCAATTTTTCTGGATAATGCAGGTTTTTACGAATGAATAAGTCCATTGCATCAGCATCTCCAGGGAAATGCGCCATTTGCTCAGGAAAATCATATACCATTGATGAATCCTGAGGCATATTAATACCATTACCTTTTGTAAATCCCGTATTAGCGGCTACAATCAGGAGCAATAAAATGATGATCTTTTTCATTAGTGGTGTTTAAAGTGGTTTTCTAATTTAAGTAAATTTGAACAGGAAGTAAATAATTCGTTGAAATATTTTCTCCATTGTAGGTTCCAGGAATCCATCTAGGCATCCCCTTGAACACCTGTAACACAGCATTATTCAATTCATTTTCAGTCGACTCTGTAATTACAAGGTCTTTAATTTCTCCCATTTCGTTAATTGAAAAATTCACAATTACCTTATGACACCCAGCCCTCAATAAAGATGAATCTGATTGAGGGATAATCAGCTGGTTATTAAAGTAATTCATAAAAGCTGTCATTCCTCCAGGAAATTCAGCATCACTGCCCCCACCAAATTCAACAATTGCTTTTGAATCTTTTAAAAGTGTAATTTCTTCATTTATGAATGACGTATCTTGTTCATCAATAATAACTGAATCTGAAGGCAAAAACTTAAAATTCCAATTATCAATTAAATTTTGAGTTTGTATTTCAGGTTGAAACTGCTTACTTTTATGGTGCTGCATTGCTATGGCGTGCACACCAAATGTGATTACAATTATGAGAAAAATTAATTTCGTTTTCATCCTATTTATACTCTTTGCAAGTATCATGCCGACCTCTTGTAAGAAAGGAACTATTCAATATGACTTTGACGGTGTTGTAAAAAACTCTTTAACGGATGCCCCTGTTTCAGGCGTTGATGTAACCATCTCGCAAAAAATCATACAAAATGGAACAACAGCTGATGGGTATTCGCTTGGCGGATCTGCTAACACAGATGCAGCTGGGTCATTTGCAATTTCATTTGAGCGTGAAATGGTCACTGAATTTTTATTAGAATTTGAGAAGGACAATTACTTTCCTTTAGAGATTATAGAATCATCAGCGAATGTTTCAACAGAAAACATCAATAGCTATACAGAAATTTTAGAACCTCAATCATGGGTAACTTTTAAAATAAAAAACTCATTCCCTAATGATGATGATCATTTTAAATTAGTGACGCAAACCTTTAGAGAAGGATGTGCTGATTGTGCAGAAAACAAAACAACTGATTTTTTCGGAGCATTAGACACTACCTTTACCTATGCAACAACGGCAGGCGAATACGTTAAGTTCACTTATATTAACGTTACAATAACAGATTCTGATTACGACTCAGTATACACTACTCCGTTTGAAGAAAACGTGTACTCAATCACTTATTAATCTGAGTTTAATTATTGGCAGCAATTACACTGCCAACACTCAATCTATCATAACTATTTCCTCTAAATTGAGGATTCTCTTATAATTGAATTATCTTTGCGGCTTTTATTTAAACTATGTTTAAGCTCATTCGAAATACGGGACACAATGTCAAAAACGACATTTTATCAGGACTAACTGTAGCGCTGGCCTTGGTTCCAGAGGCAGTAGCATTTGCATTTGTCGCAGGCGTTGATCCATTAGTTGGGCTTTACGGAGCTTTCATGATGGGATTAATCACCTCTATTTTTGGAGGACGACCTGGAATGATATCTGGAGCAACAGGTGCCATGGCAGTAGTTATGGTTGCATTGGTAAAAATTGGAGAAGATCAAGGTGGACTTGGATTAGAATACCTACTCCTTACCCTTTTATTAGTTGGTGTTATTCAAATGTCAGCTGGTTTACTGAAATTAGGGAAATTTGTTCGATTAATCCCCCACTCAGTAATGATGGGCTTTGTAAATGGTTTAGCCATTGTAATTTTTCTTTCTCAAATAGGAATGTTCAAAACAACGGATAAAGATGTTTATGGGCAAAACAAAGTAGAGACAATCTCTAAAGAACTGGTTTACGACATTAATGACGGACAAGTTAGTGACCATGCAAGTGGACACGTTATTTTCAATAAAATAGACAACCAACTTATTGATGCACAATCCAACAAATTAGCCTATTCAATTTCAGAAAACCAAGTATTTGGAACAGATTCATTAGTTGCTTACAATATTGAAGAGAACGGAATATACAGCATTGAAAAGGCTGGATTATCTAAATCATTCTTACCGTCTGACGAGTTATTAATGATGTTATTATTTGTTCTCTTAACAATGGCAATAATGTACTTTTTACCGAAGATAACAAAGAAAGTACCTTCTGCATTAATTGCAATTATTGTAGTAGCCTGCATCACTATTTTTGGAAATATAGATGTTAGCACAGTAGGTTCTTTCATTGCTGATGGTGCCCCACTTGGAGAAACAAGTACAGGAATTGCAGGTGGCCTACCTACTTTCCATGCCGAGACATTTACTAGCGTACCGTTAACTTTTGAAACATTAAAAATAATTTTACCGTTTGCCTTTATTTTAGCTGCAATTGGCTTAATTGAATCACTAATGACATTGAATTTAGTAGATGAATTAACTGAAACACGCGGAAATGGAAACCGTGAATGTATTGCACAAGGTGGAGCCAACTTTATTAACGGTTTGTTTGGCGGAATGGGTGGTTGCGCTATGATTGGCCAATCTATCATTAATATAAACTCTGGTGGACGAGGAAGGCTTTCCGGAATAGTTGCTGCACTTACTTTATTGATGTTTATTCTTTGGGGAGCAGGTGTTATTGAGCAAGTGCCAATTGCCGCATTAGTTGGTGTTATGTTTATGGTTGTAATTGGAACCTTTGCTTGGTCTAGTTTCCGTATTATTCGTAAAATTCCACGATCAGATGCTTTTGTATTGATTTTAGTTTCAGGAATGACAGTAGCATTTGACCTTGCTATTGCCGTTATTTGCGGTGTAATTGTATCTGCACTAGTATTTTCATGGGAGAATGCGAAAAGGATTCGAGCAAGAAAAACAATTAAAGAAGATGGCACGAAAGTTTACGAAATTTGGGGACCTCTCTTCTTCGGATCTGTACAGGCCTTCAATAATAAATTTGACATTTCTACCGATCCGGAGCGTGTTGAGATTGATTTTGTAGAATCAAAGGTAACAGACCATTCAGGAATTGAAGCTGTAAAGAACTTAGTTGAAAGATTTGAAGCTGCAGGAAAAATTGTCACCTTAAAGCATCTTAGTCCGCAATGCGTTAAATTGTTGACTAAAGCTAATCCACATCTTAATGAAATTATTGTACGAGACATTGATGACCCACGTTATCACGTGTTGGCGGCGCAAGATGAGAACCTATAAGCGATTAAATTTCTCGTTTATTAATTCTTTAAACTTGTTCTTGAGAATTTGTTCCGTATCAATTTGAATAATCAATTCATTATCAATATACGTCATTTCCAATAATGACTTATCGCTCAAATAAAACTTTAGAATTGATGATAATCTATTTGCCAACGGATGATTAGGTTGAGAACTAACAATGATATATTTCTCTCTATTTTGAAAAGAGTTTACAGTTGAAGATGTTAAAATTCGCAATGAATCACCAAATTGTTTTTTGCGAACTACAAAATCAGGGAAATCTGTTTCTAGATTTTTACATTTCCAAATGGTCCAAAATTGCAGGCTCTGCTTTTTAGTAGAAATCAACAAATTCCCACTAGAGTAAGTTGACTTTTTAAGCTGAAAGATCCATCTTAACGGAGCATCTACTCTCCCTTTAACATTGTACGACCAAGCATTATAAGATCCTGTGGTTTCTCCGCCCAATTCTGAAATATAAGCTTCAAATTCTTCACAAATCGATTAATTTCGAATATAGAAAGGTGAGCTTAACTCTTCTGAAGCGGCTTGAGATTCAATCCCCATAAGCTACTATTGCTTAATGATTTTACCAGCTCCTACTCTTTGGTTATTATTTATAAATCGATAAAAATAAACACCATCTGCCAAGTCCGATAAATCGACTAATTGACCAGAAGCCGTTAGTTTGTTCGAATAAACCAATTGGCCACCATTATCAACAATTTCTACCTCTAATTCATCAAAGTCTCTAAAAGCGACATAAAACACACCTGTAGATGGATTTGGATACAGTTGAATAAGCGCGTTTTCTGAAGACTCATCAATTGCCGTAACAATATCATCACCATTTACACTAGACTCAATAAAAAATTGAGAAAAATTAGCAATCTCACAATCGGCATCATAATTAAATGTTCCTCCATCAAAATCTACAGCTGCGCAACTTTCTGCCCAAACATTGGCATCCTCATTTTCACCCCTTACATATAATAAGGCGTTTTCTGGTAATCCTTCTGGAGACGCATCATGCACTTTAAAATTAAGCGTTTCAATAATCTCAAAAGTCTCTGTTCCGTAATTATTAATAATCCAATAGTTTCCTGTATTTGGATTATCAGTTGGTAGTACATTTGGTTCTAAATGGATACGACTCACAACTACTTCACCTTCAATTACAGTTCCATCAGCAAAAACTAGAATAGTTTCACTATTTGGAAATTCAACCTCACCTGCTCCGCTTACATAAACCCTGTCACTATTTCCTTCACCCACAGGCGCACCTGAAATAACTTTAGTTGCGCCCGAATTTAGCACGGCGTGGTTCGTTCCAATCTTATCATTCACTGCAGTAATTCCCTCTACATTAAACTGGTAATAAGATACAATCTCATCTGTATAAGGAATATCTCCTGTTCTAGTTAAATGACGCAATTCTCTAATTTCATTTTGTGTTAAAGATTTGTTCCATATGCTTACTTCATCAATTAAACCTTTATAATTTCTTCCTCCCCAACCTTTATAACTTCCAATTTTCATTGACTCAATTAACGCAAGATCAACCGCTGTTACGTGCGTACTTCCAACTCCATTCAAATAAACTGTAATTGAATCAGGAGTTACAACCAATGCCACATGTGACCAAACATCCTCTTCAACAACCAAACCGCTGTCCCACCACCAAGCTCCTCCAGGCCAATGGTAAGCCAAAGCATTACCTGGTCTAAAATTTAAACCTGCACTTACTCCGTCATTAAAAACAATTCCGGTATACTCAGGTTGAATGCCATCTGGTTTTACCCATGCAGAAACACTAAAATGATTTGTTTCACCAATATTCATATTAGGCGTAGATGCATAATCTCCACTTTCAAAAGTTTCCATTGCAAAGCCTGGGAAAGGGTCAGGAGAACATTGATTGTCCAATGTTATCATCCCCTCAACGGTTTTAGAATCTGTATTTCCATCAGCATCTGTTACGGTTAATGTTACATCATAACTTCCTTCAGTATCAAATACTACTCGTGGATTTCTGTCAGTAAGTGAACTTACATAAGTTGGTACTGGTGAAAACTCCCATTCCCAAGAAGCTCCTTCATGTGCCAAAACTGAATAACATTCAAATTGCACCGTATCTCTACTACAATAGACTATTTCAGACTCAGTCATAGGTTGTGCAATTGGCATTGATGGTGCCGCCAATGATACCTCCCAAATTCCACGTCCACCACTTAGTCTTAACTTATTATCTCTATAAAAAGGTCTAAAATACAATGCGCGAGTTACAAATGGTAAGTCTTCACTATAAGACAACCACTCACCTGTACCTTCATTCCAATAGAATAAATTATATGCTGAGACTACATAAACAACATGATCAGATCCTGCTTGAAATACAATGTCACGAATATAATGTCCGTTTAAAACTGGTGTGGATTTATTCTCCCAAGTAGCTCCGCCATCATATGTAGCATAAACTTTCTCTCCGTCAGCACCAAAATGTACAGCAACCCAAAGTTCGTCAGCATCTGAAGGATTAATTGTTAAATCCAATCTAGACAATGCCCCTGTAGGTAGCTCTGCTGTTGCTTCAAAATTATCTCCTCCATCTGTTGATTTATAAATTTCGCAGTTAAAAGCATCACGTACTAAAGCGTATATCACATCTGGATTTTCTCTTGATATTTCAAACTCTAAAACTCGACTAAACTCTGCAAATTCATATAAAGCCTCAAAACTTGCTCCACCATCTTCCGATTTGTAAAAAATATTTTCTCTTCCTAAATATAAATGATCTGCATAGCGCGAATCATACTCAACCTCACTACTATTCAATAAACCATAACTCTCATTAGGATACAAGCTAAAGTTTGAAATATTTGAAGAACTCTCAGACAAAGCGTCAGGAGTAACTTTATCTCCTATATCAGAATAATGTGTTTCTCTATTATTTAAGGGATTTACATAACCTGTAGCAGTTTCTGCACCACCCATAAACATAGTGTTTCCAAACCCAAAATTCTCATGATAAACAGCATCTCCATTATGGTAACGTCCACCAGTCCAAGTATCTTCATTCCAACCTTGATTAAATCCCCAATAGGTACTGGAAGAAACACCTGTATTTCTTACTTCAACCGTTGCACAGTCATCACTAGAAAAGTTAAGCCCTCCATCAGATGCTACCCAAACTTCTCCACTTACAACATCAATGTCCTGAATATCTGCATGCATTTCTAGGCTTCGCGTTCCACGTATATATTCAATATTTGCGCCTCTATTTCCTGATTCGCACATCCAAATTGTACCAATCCAAATTTTGTCGGCATCAGTATGAGACACATCTAAATCAAAATTGTACCATCCTTGATGATAACCATCTGCATATCCAGCTACGTACCAATTGGTGGCCATATCTGTTCCAGGCTCATAAGGTCCACCGTCAATTCCATCTGCATTCACCCAATTATCCGCCCCATCTTCACTATAATACACACCAATCCAACCGTTATCTCCTGATTTGCTATTTCCAATTAAACAGGCATAAATCATATCTGGGTCAGCAGGTGTAACGCCAATTTTACATCCTATATCACTAGCTGTTCCCATATCCGTAGGCACATACCAGTCTGTATCTTTTAAAACCCAAGTTGTTCCTGCATCTGTAGATTTAAAAATTTCTGCGCGTTTGGCTGAAGAGTTATGAATTGATAAAAATAAAATGTCAGGATTCACAGCATGCGCCTCAATATCCCAACAACGCTCATCATAAATCATTGTCCAAGAATCTCCTGAATCATCTGAAAAATAAAGCCCATTTGCTGTTGCCGCATAAACATTTGTTGGGGTTGTTCGGTGAATATAAAACTGTTCTATTGTTCCGGCAGCCGTATAATTCAAATCCCAAGTTAATCCGCCGTCTAATGTTTTATAAATATCTGATCCAGTTCCAACGTAAACAATATCAGGATTAAGTGGATGAACTTTAATGTCTTGGCAATTTGTAAAAACTTCATTAATGCTAGTTAATTCCCAATTTAAAGCATGATCAGTTGATTTAAATATTCCGCCACCTTCTGCAGCACCATAAAGTATATCATTATCTGAAGGGGCAACAGCCATGGTAAAAATATTTACCTGCGTAGGTCTTAAATTAAGAGAACCATCATTTTTATACGTTCTATCTGGCCCCATGTTTTGCCATGAGGTAGTTTTTGCTGCAACTTCAAAGTTTCGTTGATCATGCAACAGTTGAATTCGCTCTTTTTCAACCGCATCAGATGGAACGACTAATGCTCCACTACCCTGCACATACTCAGCAGTAACGCGAAGCCAATATTTATAATTTTGTGTGTGAATGTTTTTTACAAAAGGATTAGATTGATAGTATAAATGATAAAGATCAACCACCTCTAAAACATTCGGGTATTCGCTGTACATTTCAACAACCCATTCTGGTTCTGAACCATCCAAATCAGGATAAACTTTAAAAAATTCCGCCTTATTTTGTGCACTAGAAAATTGTGCAGTAAAAAGCAACAAAATGATATAGGTAAAACGTTTTAGTTCCATAATAGTTATTAAATAAAGTAGGCTTAAAAATACCGCTTTTTATGGAAAGAAACAGGAAGAATTTGGATAGACTGGAAATTATTAGACGGACCTACCAATTAATGCTTTAAAAAGGACATTAATTATTATAGTTGCACTAAATCAATTCATTAGTTACGGCTGATAATTTTGTATTGACCCTTTTCCAATATGCCCAATAAAAAAAAGCGCCTAAAAAATACATAATTACATCTACCCAATCTGCCGTGTAGATTGGATTAGAATTAGGGAGTACAAATTCAAATAAAAATGCATAAAACGCGGTCATGCCAAAAATCATGACAGGGCTCAGCTTAAATTGAGGAATGCGTTTTAGGTACCGTACCCCAACAAGACAAATCGTTAAGATAATTGGCATACATAAAAAATCATTAAGGTAACTATTCACCCAATCATTCGGAGTATACCAACCTAGCCGCCCCATACGCACAATTAAATAGAGCGCCAATGCAATTAAAAAATAAGGTTTAAAAAACGGCCGGAACATACTTTTAACCATTTGCCATAGCGACCATCCAAGCAAAAAAGCCCCCAATTGCTGCAAAAACCATCCCGATTGAATAACCTACTTTGTAGATAAACCGCATAAAAGAACTTTCATGATTCTTCATTCGCTCGGCAAACAAATCAAATTTGTCCTTGGGTTTATTTGCTTCTTCCTCCTTTTTCTTTTTGGTTTCAACCTTAATAATTTGCTCTGGAGAAATTGGGTTACCACAATTAGTACAGTGATCTTCATCCTTATTCCAAGTGCCGCAAGACAAGCATTTTCTTTCAATCATTTCAATTCAAAAAAAAAGCCTTATCTCAATATTTTAAGATAAGGCTTTATGACTATTTTTTAATTCAATTATGAGAGCTTTACGTCAACCGCATTTAACCCTTTTTTTCCTTCTTTCAAATCAAAGTTCACTGCGTCATCCTCGTGAATTTCATCAATTAAACCAGAAATGTGAACGAAATATTCTTTTCCTGACTCATCATCAACAATAAATCCAAAACCTTTTGATTCATTGAAGAATTTTACTTTACCTGTATTCATATTACTATATTTGTTACAAATGTAATTAATAATCTGATTTAATAAAATACTTTATAAGTGTAAAGCTATGGAGCATGACTAAAGTCATATAGTTTTCGCATTGGTAAAAATTGTATTGAGCTTAGCTATTGATACCTTTTTCTGGGTTTATCGTTATTTATTCGAAAATAATATTTTGAATTATTCCTAAAGAAAAAAGCAACTGCTCGTATAAACGTGCGTCTTATGGCGTCAGACTTGTCCCAAAAAATAAATTGACAGGTTTTAACAAATTAAATTTATGAGTAAATTATTTTTCACATCTGACCATCATTTTGGTCATGCGAATATTATTAAATTTTGTAACCGTCCATTTAAGGACGTTGATGAAATGAATGAAGCGTTAATTGAACGCTGGAATGAAAAAATCAAAAAAAATGATCATGTATATCACCTAGGTGATTTTGGAATGACCAAAAATAAAGAAATGATTGGCCGAATCTTAGATCGACTAAATGGAAAGATTTATTTGATTGCCGGAAATCATGAAGGAGCAGCGAATGGACACCAGAAGAAATTTCAATGGATAAAGGACTATTATGAACTAAAAGTACCTGATCCGGATTGCGCTAATGGCGTACAACGAATTATACTATTCCATTATGCCATGCGCGTATGGAGAGGCTCTTATAGAGGAAATTGGCACCTTTATGGACATAGCCACGGAGGATTATCTGATTTACCAGATCAAAACTGCTTTGACATAGGCGTAGACTGCCATGATTTTTATCCACTTTCATATGATGAAGTAAAGGCAATTATGAATGCTAAAAACTGGAAACCACCTTTTGAAAAATAGAAAACAATTTAGGTTGGATGTTTTTGAGTGCAGATTTTAGGGCATAAAAAAAGAGAGCACTCTCATACTCTCTTCCTAACCCTTATAGTCATGTAATCGAGATTTAAAAATCCGTTTTACATTAATATGAACGCATTTAATATGAAAAGGTTTCAAAAAAAATGCATAATTAATTGCTGTTTGATGTAGTTGGTTCTAGCACAGGCTTAAAAGTTGTGTTAGATCGATAAATTTGAAAGAATAATATTGGGCTTTCTTTACTTCCAGTTAATACTCCAGGAAAAGCCAATGTTAAACGCCCAAAAGAATTTGACGTTTGAGCAATTGTAGCTATAAACTCTCCTGTTACAGCATTGAACCAATCAATTTTATACGTTTTGCGGGACCCCATGTTTTTAAAACGCATTTCAGACCTAGACAAATCCTCCGCAGTAAAATCACGCATTGTAGCATATTCATCTTTGGGGCGTTTATTAGGATTAAGACAATCAATTGTATCTGCTTGAGTCCAATAATTAAAGGTTCTATTTGCAATTGCTCCCACTATTTTGGAATTTTCTCCCCACTCCCCTTTTCTTAAATGAAAAACTTCTACCAATTTGTTTTTTTGAACCATTGGTTCTTGCACGCTCCAATTTTCGGCGTCAAGAGGAATACCTTCCATTAATTCTCGAATTGGGCGTAAATACCCCCAAACATCAAATTCATTTAAATGTGAATCCCAAGTAATGGCCGCAGTCCCCACTCCTGTAAATGGTGTTAAACAAGCCCTGCGAATATACCCAGCATTGCCATCACATTTATAGGATCCTGCATTGGTACCAAATTCACTATTCATGATAGGTTTATCCAAATAGTTATTGACATTTTTTTCGTTATGGTAAAACTCCGTGACCTTACGGTAAGTCTTCTCCATTTTCTCAACCGATAAATAGTAGCTATTGTAACTTGCTATATCAACATAATCAGAATAATAAGTGTAATCACCATTATCAAAATCAGGTGTTCCTGTATAATTAATCGCTATTGGATGCTGCGTGTGCCCCAAGTCTTCTTTAATAAAACGGCACATTTCAATTTGCCAGGCCATGAAGTCTCCAATTATTTCCT
>CAKZPK010000205.1 GCA_937139035.1 uncultured Crocinitomix sp.
CGTTAGGTAGATATACGCCAAAAGAAGAAGAAGGTGAAATGCTAATTATCTCAGCTAATTCTTACATGGATGAGATAGAACCATTTGCAGTATGGAAAACACAAAAAGGAATTAAAACAACCTTAGTTTCTAAGTCTGACGTTGGAACTACTGATACAGATATCAAAGAATACATTTCTGACTTTTATGATGATAATCCAGACTTAGTATTTGTTATGCTAATTGGCGATCACGGACAATTACCATGTCATACATACGGTAGTAGTGGATGGGAAGAATTATGGAGTGATTCATATTATGGACAAATGACGGGAGATTATTATCCAGAGCTTTTCATTGGAAGATTTTCAGGAAACAGTTCTGAAATTGAAACAATGGTTGAAAGAACATTAGAATATGAAAAAACACCTGCTGCTGGAGCTTGGATGACACGTGCTATTGGACTAGCATCTAACGAAGGTGACGGTTATGGTGATGATGGAGAACCTGATTGGGAACATGCAAGAAACAATCGTGCAAAATTATTAGACTACGGATATACTGAAGTACATGAATTTTATGATGGAAGTCAAGGTGGTGAGGATGCAGCAGGTAACCCTGGACCTGCAATTATTAACCCTGCCGTTGACGAAGGTATTGGATTATTCAACTATACTGGTCATGGTGATGAGTTAACTTGTATTACAGGAAACTACTCTTCTTCAGAAATCAATGGAGCTGAAAACAATGGTAAATATCCATTTGTTGTTTCTGTTGCTTGTAATAACGGAACCTTTACTTCTGGAACTTGTATTTCTGAAACTTGGTTGCGTGCAACAAATGACGGAACACCAACAGGTGCAATTGCAGCTTGTGGATCAACAATCTTAATGGCTTGGGCAGAACCAATGCAAACACAAGACGAAATGTCTGATATCATTGCTGAAACATATGCAGGAAATAGAAAAGCTACCTTAGGAGGAATCTTTTACAATGCACAAATTAGCATGTTAGAAGATTACGGAGGATCTGGAACAGCACGCGAGGTAATGCAAACATGGGTTATGTTTGGAGATCCTTCTACCCTATTTAGAAACCAAGAAACAATGAACATGACTGTGAGTCACGTTTACAATGTGCCACTTGGAACTGCATCTGTAAACATTAACTGTGACGTTGAAGATGCAACAGTTGCAATTGTTCAAGAAGGTGTATTAATTGGTACTGCTAAAGCAATGGGTGGAGTAGCAACTGTATCTTTCGCTGCATTAACAAGTGATCAACCATTACTTGTAACGGCTACAAAACAAAACTACAAACCTTACCAAGGTGTAATTACTGTTGAAAACGGGCCTGCTGGAATCAATGATGATGAGCAAGCGATAATTAGCGTTTATCCAAATCCTGCAAATGAAAACTTTACAGTGAATTGGGAAGGTTATGATACACCATCTACAATTGAATTAAGAGATTTATCTGGAAAAATTGTTTACTCTTCTAACTTACCAAACGGAACGAGTGAAACTATTTTAACCGGTGATTTAGCACCAGGCGTTTATTTATTAAATGTTACTGTGAATGGTGCAAACAACATTACAAAACTTGTAATTCAATAGTTAAAAAATTTAATAAGAAAAGCTCCAACACATTTCGTTGGGGCTTTTCTTTGTTTAAAACATCTAGAAATGAAAAATATAATTGTATTAAGTGTTTTATTTATTGCCACCGCATGCGGAAACCAAAAAGAAACAATGCAAGAAAAAGAAGCTGTTGAAAGTGAAATTGAAACGGTAACAGAAGAGACTAGCGAAAACTACCGAGTAGTTGGAATTGTCCATACTTCAGAAACAGATTGCCCAATTTATATTGAAACAAGATTAAAAGATAGCACTGTTAATATGTATCCTATGAACCTTGAGGAAAAATATAAGCGAGACGGCATGCGATTAAAATTTGATTATGCATTGAGCAGAGGTGCACAACCAGAAAACTGTGATGTTGATATGGTTGTTTCTATGAGTGATGTTACATTAATGCGCTAGTTCCTTCTAATTAGAATCGCGCATAATACTAAAGGGGGTAATTACCAGTTTTAAGTATGTCGGGACTATCCAACGTAGTTTTAGTCGGTAATTATCATTTAATACCACTTACAAATACCTATGAGCAAAGCTATTTAGCATCTGCACTCCAACCGTATGATCAATTGACTAAAGAGATTCGTAAAGCACTACCTAACAAGACTATAGCTAATTATTAAATAATGAATATTTATCAGTCTGAATTTTTAAGCATTTTTAAAGAAGGGGAGATGCTCATCCAAAGTTGGTCTGCAAGGGTATTGGATGTAGAGGATTACAAACGTGAATTATGTAAATTCATGGATCTTTTCTATAAGTTTAAACCAAGAGAGTTGGTAATAGACGTAAAGAAATGTAAACTAATAGTTCCTGAAGAATTGGATACTTGGATGGCTGAAAAAGTATTAATTCCAATTCGTAAAAAAGGGATAAAAAAATTGGCGTTTACCATAGCAGAAGATGCTCTTGTGCATACAGCTATTGCAGCCAGTCTGGATAAAGCAAAACCAATTATTCAGTCGTTGTATTTTTCTGGTTTAGACGAAGCAAGATCGCACTCTGAACATGTGAAGAATGCACGCCCTCCAAAATTTGAATGCCAAACAAATGCAAACACAGACTCTATTGATATAGATCTTAATATTGACTCTAATGATCTGCCTCGTTTCTTGACTTCAATGAAACAAATTGAAGTCGATAATCAATTTGCTCAAGATCATTTGAACCAATATAATACTTTGACATTTCGTGAAATAGAAGTATTAAAACTCATAGCCACGGGAAATACAAACAAACAAATTGGGCAGAGTCTTTTCATTGAAGAAAGTAGTGTAAAATCTCACCGAAAAAATATCAAACAAAAACTTAATATCACCTCCCAATTTGATATTTACCAATTCGCCAGATGTTTCCACCTCATCTAGAGCACAGCCCATAAAACACCCACAAGTGGGGATTGTCCACCTGTTTAGACTGAGCTATTTTTGTAAGAAAGAAATAGCATGAAACATCTAATCATTAAATCAATTTATAACATCTTAGGAGGCATTAGTCTAGGTAATGGACTTTGGATGTTGATTTCCTCATCCACCTGGTTCACCATGATGCCTATTGGAGCGGAAGATACAGGACCTCTTAACTCGCATTTTGTACATGATATTGGCCTTGTCTACTCACTGACTGGAATAGGTTTGTTTTGGTGCGCATACAAACTAAAAGAAGCTGTCGCAATTCATCTTTCCATTACATTATTTATGGGAGGTCACGCAATCATTCATATTGGAGAGATACTTTCTGGAAAATTACCAACTATGCATTGGTTAATTGATTTTCCTTTGGTGACTTTTCCAGCCATTATACTAATCGGATTAACACCAATCATGCTAAAACAGACGCAAAACCACACACCATGAACAGCATAAAATGGCAAGTGACATTTCAATTATTTATAATTATGCTAGGTCTAAGCTTTGGAGTCTATTTTTCAACAAAAGCCAACACCTCACACGACGAATCGCATGGCGCATTGCTCTCACACTCTACCATGGATCATGGCTACATTGACGTTAGTAATGACCCTATTATACCTAAAATTGAGGAAATTGAACTTATTAAGGACCCTATGTCTGGTTGGAACCTTCACATAATTACAAAAAATTTTCAATTTACTCCAGCGAATGCAAGTTCTAAACATGTACCTGGCTGTGGACACGCACATTTAATGATTAATGGAATTAAAGTAGCTCGAGTTTATTCAAACTGGTTTCATATTCCGGAATTAGGATATCCAATAAAAAAACTTGAGGTAACACTCAATGCCAATTCTCATGCAATTATGAGTGCAAATGAAAAAACAATTGCTTTAAAAGTAAATTACTCTGATTCTTAGTCAAAATGTACAAGAGTGCAATGTAAACAAAACATCCTTCATTGATTCTCAACTTTTTCAATCCAATTTCACCCTGAACAGTGACTAATATCATTTGCATAGTCTCATATATACTTTATTTTTATTGAAAATGAATCTTATGAAACCATTCCTCGCCTTTTTGATTATTTCTATCAGCCATATAACCTTCGCTCAGTCAATAAAAGAAGCCTGGCAACCATTATTAGAACAAGAAAAAATTGCCAGTTACTTTGCTGGTATGTGGGAATCACTAGGAATTAATATTGAGGAAACAAAAGAGGCAATAACAGTATTCCATAAAGGAGATCATTTCGAAATTAAAGACGGGGTTGATCCTTCAAGCGTTGATTACAACGTATTCTTACAAGAAAAACATATCACGAGAATGCTAAGTCATGGAGAAGACGGTGAAATTGATGCCTTCGAATCCTTTAAAATTATGGGAGCCTTGTTTACTCCATTTACTCGTTCATCTCTTACCCACCCTATGATGAATAAATCATTCCAAATGAAATTGGCCAAAATTGAAAACCATGTCCATGTTTATTTAAATAGCCCAACAAATGATGAATTTGTCGCTCACACACTTTTATTTATCAATAAAAAATGGCTCGTTGTAGATGGCATTCAAGGAGATGCCAAACGAGTCTTTAACATTACGCCACAACAGGCAATTGACTATCAACGTGCCGCATTTTCTGCTCAAAAAGGTGACAGCAAAAAAAGCTGGAGAGCTTTTAAAAAATTCTACCTCCAATGGAGAACTGAAGTTTCTGACGTCATAGAGTAAAGCCATATTTCGAATATTTTTTCCCCGTTAAGAAAAGTTAAAAGATTATTTTTTTCTTGTTTCATATCAGATTTAAATTAACTTTGTTTTTCAAAGCACTTTTAAAATGACCGATAAAAATCCGATAGAAGACCTTAGAGAGATCCGAAAAATGATGGAAAGTTCTTCCAAATTTCTTTCATTGAGTGGACTTTCAGGGATATTTGCAGGACTAACTGCATTGGTGGGCGCTTACTTTGCCCATTTAGAAATGTTAGACTACCAAAAGAAATATATCTTTTATGAATTGCAAGGAAGAGCCGCTGAAGGAGCTAATGAACTCTCAATTCGATTAGCAATATTAGCCGTAATCATTTTAATAGTTGCCATCTCATTTGGTGTATTATTCACTTGGTTAAAAGCGCGGCGTCAAAACAAAAAACTACTTACCCCACTCTCCTTTCGACTTATCATTAGCTTAATGGTTCCGCTTGGATTTGGAGGAATTTTTATCGCAGGGATGTATTATCATGGCGCTTATGCTTTTATCGCACCTGCCACGCTTATGTTTTACGGATTAGCTTTATCGAAGGGATCAAAGTACGTCCATGTCGACATTAAATATTTAGCTTTGTGCCAAATGGCTCTAGGTGTAATCTCTATTTTTAAATTGCATTATGGTTTTACCGCATGGATTATAGGGTTTGGAGTATTGCATATTTTGTACGGTACTATTATGTACTTCAAATATGATAGAAAGTAACCGTTTTGGGAAAAATTGATCAGTTAAATAAAGCTTTTGAAAGTCGTGTTCGGCTTGGTATCATGTCCATATTAATGGTCAATGACTGGATGGACTATAAGGCTTTTAAAGAACAACTAAATCTTACAGATGGAAATTTAGCCAGCCATATTGGAGGTCTTGAAAAGCTTGAATACATCACGGTTAGAAAACGTTTTATTGGAAAAAAAACAAATACAAGTTATAAAATTACGGCATTAGGAAAACGCGAATTTCAATCGCATATTAACGCCTTGGAAAAATTACTCAACTCAATTTAAAAATTATGACTAGAATGGATTATTTCCCACTTTTCACTAAACATTGCCTGTATTTTTTAAGACAGCTTGTAAAGGGATTGATGTCTCTTTTTTTTGATCTATTCACTTTGTTTTTCAAAGTGCTTTTTAAAATTAAATATTATTCACATGCATAAAAAAATGCTTTTTTACATCACCTTAGTCCTAATTATAGCCAACCTCACCTATCAAGAGTATTTTGGACTAAATGCTTTTATCATTTCCCTTAGCTATGTTGTCATTACAACACTTGTTAGAATAAAGGATAATTCATCTAACTTTCTGCTTACAAAAAAATGGTGGTTAGCAGCACTACTCTATGTAGGAAACGGATTTGCCATTTTTTACATGAACAGTTCATTATCCGTTTGGTTTTACGTGATCAGTTTTTTCTTTTACACGGCGGTTCATCATCAATTATTTCTTTCACTCCCAATCAGTATCCTACAAACCGGGCAGTCCTTTTTTAGTGGATTCTACCAGTTTTTCGAATCTATTTCTAAACTATTTGACAAAAAAGGAGAGACTGATAAAAACAAAAGTGTCGTTCGTTTTCTCATCTACACTATTCCACTCATTATTGCCATTATTTTTCTAAAGCTTTACCAAAGCGCTGACGAAACTTTTTACGAGTGGACAAAATTCATTAATCTCGACTGGATTTCCTGGACCTTTATTGTTTTTTACTGCATTCTATTTATTGGGCTATTTGGCTTTTTCTTTTATCTCGAAAATAAAGACCTTACAAAATTAGAAGCCTCTCTGAAAAATAACATTTCCGAAACCTATACCGATAAAGTTGAAAGCTATATGGGAGTAGACAATGAAAAGAAGATAGCAATGAGCTTATTGATTACGCTCAATTTAATGTTACTGCTTTATAACTTCATTGATCTTAAGTTTATTCTAGTAGACTTGCCTAGCCCAAATCCTAATTTACGTTACTCTGATCTTTTGCACGGCGGTGTTAATTCACTCATCACATCTATTATTCTAGTCATTTTCATCCTCACCTTTATTTATCGAGGACAATTAAATTTTAGTGGGAGTAAATTCATTAAAAGCCTAGCTGTATTTTGGCTTTGCCTTAATCTATTAATGATTGCTACAACGGTTGTAAAAAACTACGAATACATTACGCATTGGGGACTCACCTATAAAAGAATTGGAGTCTATATTTATTTGCTATTAGCAGCTTTTGGTTTAGTGCTAACCATCATTAAACTTGTACGAATTAAATCTCTATGGTTTCTTATTCGAAATACATCAATTGGTTTTTTGATTTGCTTTTCAGCAATGGGCGTTGTGAATTGGGATAAAATGATTGTGCAATACAACTTAACAGAATTAAAACCAGAACAAATCGATTTTGATTATTTACTCTCTTTACAGGATGAAGCTTACCCGCATCTAATTGCTTACTATAACGATCATAGAAAAGATCCTGTCATAACAGAAGACCGCCCATTTTGGCATATCATTTTTGAACGTTTTGATTCGAAAAAAAATTCGCTTAAAAACAAACAATTATACTCTACTTGGCGCTCTATAAACATTAGAGAAACCCAATTATTGGCAGAAATGAATCGCTACAATTTAATTTTCATATCTAATAAAAGAAGATAATTATGCGCTGGAAAATTGTCACATGGATTACAATATTTGCTACTAATTTATCTCATATTTTAGTTCGTAAAAGAACCCAACACTATGCCTTTTCTGAATATGGCCGTATGAAAGAAGGTAGTCTTGGGAGAACATATTATCAATACCTCAAACAACAAAATATTCCTTTCAAAGCCAACCTCATTCGACATGATTTGAAGCACGTGATATTAGGCTACAAAATGAACATGCCAGATGAACTAAGGATTCATGCTTTTTTACTTGGAAATAGGTCTTATAATTTGATGGCAATTACATACCTATGTTTATGCGTAGCTATTGTTCCAGAAACCTTGTCAATGCTTAAGAAGGATTTCAAACGAGGACGAAAAACACAATGTTTAAAACAGATCAACCTACAGGGGTATGTACATCAAAATTTAGAGTTTTGCCGAACAAAATTCAATATATCACCACTAAAACCCATTTAAAATGAACATTCTTTTAATCAACCCGGCTCATAAATCAATTGGAAGTCGCATGGCAAAAGAGCATCTTCCTCCATTGGGATTACTCTGCATTGGTGGCCCTTTAATTGACGCAGGCTATCAGGTTGAATTGTTAGATGCGGACTACAGCAACATGCAACCCAATAAAGTTATAGCCAACGCCCTATTTCTAAAACCAGACTTGGTATTAATGGGACATTCAGGTTCAACATCTGCACAACCTATTATTAATGAAATTGCAGCAGGTTTAAAGTTAAAACAACCTAACCTAAAGGTTATTATTGGTGGTGTTTTCCCAACCTATCATTGGAAAGAGGTTTTAGAGGACAATTCTGCAATAGATTTTGTAATACGCGGAGAAGGAGAAGAAATTATTTTGAATTTGGTTCATGCCATTGTCAATAACAAACCAGTAATAAATGTAGATGGAATAGCTTTTAGCCAAGGTGGACTAGTAGTAGCAACCAAAACAGCCAAAATGATTCAAAACTTAGATAAATACCGCATAGGTTGGGAATTAATGCAGAACTATAATTACACTTATTGGGGAAAGAAAAAGGCGGTTGTTATTCAGTTTTCAAGAGGTTGCCCTTATCCATGCAGTTATTGCGGGCAAAGTTTTTTTTGGAAAAAATGGCGAAATCGTGATCCTCAATTATTAGCGGATGAAATAGAAATGCTTCACAAAACCTACGGAATAGAGGTCATTAATTTTGCAGATGAAAATCCTTCTACAAATAAAAGAGAATGGAAATTATTTTTGGAAGCATTGATTGAAAAAGATCTTAACCTAATACTAGTAGGCTCTATCCGTGCAGATAATATAGTGCGGGATGAGAAACATTTACACCTATATAAAAAGGCTGGTTTTGAACGTTTTTTATTGGGGATTGAAAACTATGATGAGGTAATTCTAGAAAAAATCAAAAAAGCAGGATCAACAGTCAAAGATAAAAAGGCGATAGAACTACTAAGAGAGCATGACATTCTATCCATGGCAACTTATGTTGTCGGATTCGGAGAAGAACGTACGCGAGACTTCTATAATAGCCTCCGCCAGTTATTAGCATACGATCCTGACCAAGTTCAATTGCTCTATGTTACTCCTCATAAATGGACACCCTATTTTGACGAAGTTAAAGACAAAAACATCATTCAAACGGATCAACGATACTGGGATTACAAGCACCAAATTATGGAAACCTCGCATGTAAAACCTTGGCAGGTTATTCTTTATGTTAAACTCATTGAAGTCATAATGCAAGTTCGTCCAAAAGCTATTAAACGTTGGTTATTTCACAGAGACAAACGATTGAGAAAAGCCATGTTCTGGTACAATAATATTGGCAAAAGAGTATGGTTCTTTGAACTCTATCAATTCTTCTTTGTCAATAAACGAACCCGCACTCCATTCCCAATTAAAGAGTTCTGGAAATGAATTTACACTGCTTAAAATTCTAAAATAAACTTTATGGAATCTTTTTTTTCAATAATTGCCTTCTTGTTTCATATCATTTTTGGAATCTACATAACGGGTTCTTTAATTCGTTCATTTTGGTTTCACAAACGACAAGAATCTAAATTTAAAACAATACATATTTTCAATGAATTAATGTTAATGCTCTTACTCTTCATTTGTTTTATATATGTCGATCTTTCCAGTTTTAAGGGAGAGAAATACTTTTTTGAATACACCATTATTCTCTTAATATCAATTGGATTTTACTGGATTAATAAAGCTCATTTTAGACAACTAAAATTTCTTAAAAAATTCACATTACCATTTATAGGAACCTTATTTTGGCTCTCTTTATTTACGATAATAAAATTTTCTCCCTACCTCCCCTATTTTTGGTTTCCATTATTAGGTTTAATGGCTGTGTCTCCAATTCTATTTGTATTACTCAGCTTTTCAGAAATTCATTATCATTCACAATTAGATCCAAATATTTCCGTTTACAAAATCATTGGCCTTGGCTTAATTCCATTGGTTGCATTACAGCTTTTAATGAACTTATACACTCCAGAGCCTTGGGAACTAATCAAAATTTTTAATCCTGCACACACGCACATATTTTAACCATGCCGTTTACATTTTGTCATCCCGCCATTATCTTGCCCCTTGCTAAAATTTCCAAGTCGCGTATTTCTGCAACTGGATTAATCATTGGAAGTATGGCACCAGATTTTGAGTATTTTTTAAAAATGCGCATGGAGAAAGTACACGGACATTCTTTTTCAGGCTTGTTTTATTTTGATTTACCATTAGCCATTTTACTTGCCTTTGCTTTTCATTTATTTGTAAGAGATGCATTAATTATGAACCTTCCTGAGCTGTTAAAAAAACGCCTCGTTCAATATGTTGGTTTAGATTGGATTTCATGGGCTAAAAAAAGATGGTACGTTTTAGTTTATTCTGCACTAATTGGCATTTTCTCGCATATTTTTTGGGATGCTTTCACACATACCAATGGTTATTTTGTAAGACACATTCCTGCTTTGCAAGGATCAACAGAAGTGTTTGGTGTTTGGATAAAAATTGCAGATTTAGGACAAATGTTGAGTAGCATATTCGGTGGTGTTTTCATCCTATTAGTATTAGTTTGGCCCGTTAAGCAAGAGGTTTCTCAAAATGTTTTGCGCCGCAAAATTACTTATTGGATTTTAGTTGCAACAATCACCTTTGCTATATTACTACTAAGAAATGGTAGTGGACTTGGAGATTTTGTTGCTACCTTTATATCAGGAGGGCTAATTGGCTTACTCTTAACCCCAAGCTTAATGAAATTGGTTAAATTGAGGAAACATGATGAATCAATTCAATAAAATCATTGCCAGTTTTAGCTTCGCTTTCAAAGGATTAGCCACTTTGTTTAAAGAAGAGCGTAATGCCCGAATTCATTTAATAGCAACAGCTTTAGTCATCATTGCAGGTGTATATTTCAACCTATCGCTTATAGAGTGGTCTCTTATTGTTTTCGCTATTGGACTTGTAATTATTGTAGAAACAATCAATACGGTTATAGAAAATATAATGGACTATCAATCTTTAGAGAAAAATCCTAAAATTGGAAAAATTAAAGACTTAGCTGCTGCTGCCGTTTTGCTATCGGCCATTGTAGCAATTATAATTGCTTGCTTTATTTTTGGACCTAAAATTGGGGAATTGTTTGGATAAAAAACTCTTCACTTCTCAAACAATTTCGCTCAACACTACTTCTCTCCCACCCGAATCTTCTCTTGCGGATGCAATGCTTTTTTAATCGTAAACAATGTTTTTTCAACTGATTCATACTCCCCATTTGGCGAAGGTGCTAACGCAGGCGCCGAGAAAATAAACCCATCTTGGTCCACCAAATAATAATTTGGAATACTCGTTACTTTAAATGAACGCATTAAGTTTTCATCCTCTCCAACATAATAAATATCCCATTCATATTCAGGATATTGCTTTTTAAAAGCAGCAAAGGTTGAACTATCTTTATCAGTACAAACAGATACGAATGCAATGTCCTCATCATATTTAGGAACTAGGCGCGATATAATTTCCATATCATTCATTGAACGTTCATTCCATGTTGCGAAAAAGTTGAAGTAAACAAACTTTCCACGGTAGTTTTCCCAAGTTACTTTTTCCTCAGATGATTTATTTAACGAAATGGCTGGAGCAGGATAACCTGGTTCAAGATTCGTTATATACCTTTTTACATTTCTTGCCACCGTAGAATTTACTTGCGATTTTGCTTGTAAACTAACCGAATCTAAAATGGCAATGATATTTGGTCGGTAATGAATTTCACGATAAAATGCTTTTCCTAATTTATCCACCATTACCAATTCTCTTAATTTTGGATTGGCAAGAAAAACATCACTTTTCAATGTTTGCATTAATAATGTAGGACTCTTTCTATGAATAGCTGTCATTATTGCAGCCTCTGTTACTGGTAAATACTCTCTAAATTCTTTATCATAAAAAGCCAGCATAAATTTCATATACCTATCATTCTCATAATAGATTGGAAATGGCTCTATATAATCTAAAAATGTTTGTAGCCGTTGCTCACTGTTGCTATTACCTCCATATGTTTGCTCCATTTCTGCAATATCATATCTCACATAGGTAATAAAAAAAGGATCATCAACATCTTTATACGCTTTTTCTGCATATAACTTGAAGGTATCTAAATAAGCTAAGAAGCCTCCGGTTGCCATTGGCTTTTCATTATATGCAACAAATGTTTCAAACCACTGGTGATACTGCAATACCATATAATTAATATCTGAAGTATCTAAGTCGGCAAAGTAAATGTTTGTTTGAGAATTTTGGTAACTAGCAGGTTCTGTTGACCCTGCGAAGTAAATTTTATAATCTGATTTAGGTGCAATATATAAGCTTGCCTCTACTCTTCCAATTTCAACTATTCCTTTAATAGTAGAGTTGGTTTCGACAGTAATTGTAAATGAACTGTCTGATTCTCGAACCTTTCCTTCTCCAATAGCAATACGGTTCATTGTCACATAGTCTTGATACGTGTATAGCGTAACATCTTGTCCAATAAATTCAGGGGCATAGCCAACAATTTCATTTTGACTAAAACCGGCAAAACTAAGCGCAAAAAACAATATGACAATTAAACTTTTTTTCATTTATGTATTTATAATTAGTAGCTCTTGATTCGTTACAAATTGATCAATCTTTCCGTCGTTTTTTTTAATCTCTCGAACTATGGAAGAACTAATAGCAGACAAATTTTTATCTGTCATTAAAAACAAGGTTTCAACTCTACTATTCGCCTCTTCTGAAATTGCTTCGTTCATATGAGCAATTGCTTTTTCAAATTCGAAATCAGTGGCATTCCTTAAACCACGTAGCAAATACCCTGCCTTTTTTCTTTGGCAGAAGTCAATTGTTAACCCCTCATACGCCTCAACACTAATGGCTCGTTCATCTTTAAACAAAGACTGTATATGCTCAATACGGCTAGCAGTATCAAACATATATTTCTTTTTTGAATTAACGCCCAAAGCAATAATTACCTTATCAAATTGCGGTAAAAAACGACGCACAATGTCCTCATGACCTTTGGTAAACGGATCAAATGACCCTGGGAAAACTCCAATTCGTTCCATAGTAGTTGTTTATATGTGTAGCATTAAACTATTGTCTAATCCATACACTTAAATTTAGATACGTAAAAATGGGATTAATGTTCGAAAAAACTAAAGCTTACTCCACCATAATCTCTCGATTTTTTAAAATGTGGCACTGCTTTTAAACTTGTTCGACTACTATGCTCCACAATCAACATTCCATCATCTACCAAAATGTTCTTTTCAAAAACCATTTCAGGAATCTTCTCTAAGTCAGCAAAGCCATATGGAGGGTCTGCAAAAATAATATCAGCTTGTAAAGAAGTTTTATCTAAAAATTTATAAACATCACTTTTGTAAGTATTAATGTCTAAATCTAATTCTTTGGCAGTATTGTATATATACCTGATACAATTGTAATTAGCGTCAATAGCATAAATATTTTTAGAACCTCTAGAAGCAAACTCATAACTAATGTTTCCTGTACCAGAAAATAAGTCAATTACAGAAATACTATCAAAATAGTAGGTGTTATTTAACACATTAAACAAACCTTCTTTAGCCATATCTGTTGTAGGTCTTACTGGTAAGTTTTTTGGTGCTCTTAAACGTCTTCCTTTTAGTTTTCCTGATATTATTCTCATTATCCTAACAATATGTAATTTGAATGATTTGCAAGCTCTAAATCATTAAAAATAGAATTTTCGCTTACTAAAAAGAAAATGTTTTTAATGTAAGTGTAAGTAATTTTATAAATAGCAGTCTCAATATTAATTTCTCCTGTAAAAAACAATTTAAAATCTTCTGTATTTAATTGTAATTGTTCTGCTGTGAATAAAATATAGTAGATAAAATCCTCTTTAGTTGTATAAGAAAATGAATTTATTAAAATAAGTTTCTTGTGTTCTAAAACAGTAATATCTAAATTGTTTTTAGAAACATTTATATACATCACTTTTTTATCAGTATTATTTACTTTTAAAAGCTTTTCTAATAAAACTGTATGATGATGTTTGTATTCGAATTCACCAAAATTCTGAAACAAGTAATTGTT
>CAKZPK010000206.1 GCA_937139035.1 uncultured Crocinitomix sp.
ATGGATATTGATGTATCAAAAGTACCTACACGCCAAGATAACATGAAAGATTGGGAAATTCTATTATCAGAATCTCAAGAAAGAATGTTGTGTGTAATTGAAAAAGGAAAAGAACAAGTTGTTGAAGATATTTTTGAAAAGTGGGATTTACACGCTGTTCAAATTGGTGTGGTAACAGAAGGTGGTACAATTAACTATTCAATGAATGGTGAAGTTGTTGCTTCAGTTCCTGCAGAATCTTTGGTATTAGGTGGTGGAGCTCCGGTTTATGATCGTGAGTATACTGAACCAGCTTATTTCCAAGAATTCAAAAAATTCAATATTGATGATGTTGAGCAACCGGAAGATTTGAAAGAGGTTGCTATGAAATTATTACAACATCCAAATATTGCATCTAAAAGATGGATCTACGAGCAGTACGATTCTATGGTAGGTACAAAAACAATGTCTACTAACCGTCCTTCTGATGCTGGTATTTCAAATATCAAAGGTTCTAACCGTGCATTAGCAATGACAGTGGATTGTAATTCACGTTATGTAAATGCAGATCCAGAAATAGGAACTCAAATTGCAGTTTCAGAAGCAGCAAGAAATATTGTAATTTCTGGTGGTAATCCAAGTGCAGTAACTAACTGTTTGAACTTTGGTAATCCATACAATCCTGAATGCTACTGGCAATTTGTTGGAGCTATTAAAGGAATGAGTGAAGCATGTCGCAAATTTGAAACTCCTGTAACTGGAGGAAATGTTTCTTTCTACAATCAAACAGTAATGAATGGTGTTGAAGAACCTGTGTTCCCAACGCCAACTATTGGTATGATTGGTGTGGTTGAAGACAAATCAAAAATCATGACAATGGACTTTAAATCAAAAGGAGATTTAATGTTCATTATTGGAGAATCTAAAGATGATATTTCGTCATCAGAATATTTAGTTTCTTATCATGGAATTGAAGCTTCACCAGCGCCTCACTTTAATTTGGATGATGAGTTTGAATTGCAAACAACAATTAAAGGATTAATTCAAAATGAACTAATCAATTCCGCACACGATTGTGCAGACGGTGGATTGTTTGTAGCAATGACTGAAATGGCAATGCCAAATAAACTTGGATTTGATATTGTGACAGATGCTGAAATTAGAGAGGATGCTTTCTTGTTTGGTGAGTCTCAAAGTAGAGTAGTGGTAACAATTAACGAAGATCAGGAAGAAGAATTTATCGAATATATGATGAATCAGTCTGTACCTTATACTTTATTAGGACACGTTACTAAAGGGAAAATGTGTGTAGATGATGAGCATTACGGTTATGTAAATGAGATCAAAGATATTTATGACAATGCTTTAGAAAAAGCGTTAGCATAAACTGAAATAAGAATACTTAAATAAAAATGGCGATTCAATTTTGAGTCGCCATTTTTATTGGAATAAAGTAAGGAGCATTGTTTGCCTATCAATTAGGGAAATAAGAAATTGGTCGTGAATTCACGATTTAGCTAATAGGTTAGCGAGTTATAATGATGATGTTGGAGTTCTGGCTAATATGTTAACCAGAAAAGAAGGATTTAATTAAAGTTAATCTCTGTGGTAACTTCAGAAAATGCGCGAAACATTGCAATTACACCACAATAACGATCTACAGATAAATTGACAGCTTTGGTTAATTTTGCTTGATCTAAATCATTCCCAGAAAAATGATAAGAGATATGAGTTGATTTATAAATCTTAGGATGCTCATCAGTTAACTCGGCGGTTACTACTATTGTAATCCCATCAACTGCAATTCGCATTTTTTTAATAAGTGATCCTAAGTCCATTCCTGTGCAGCCAGCTAAAGAGGTTAGCATTAATGATTTTGATCGAAGTCCACTATCTGTTCCTCCAAATTCTTCTGATGCATCTAGATTAACCACCCCCTCGTTGCTTTCTGAGATGAAATGCATATTACCCTGCCACTTCGCTTTAACCGTATCGCTCATGAAATTAATTTTGTGTAAAGTTAAACAATTGGATAGTTTTTTGTTGGAATAGTAAGAATTAAATCTGTGGTTTTTTCGGAATCCTATGACCTACATTTTTGTTGAATTATAGCTTGATTGATTCGTAAATGTCTTGTGAGAGTTCCATAAGTTTACTTAAATTTATAGCATGAATAAACGAAACAAAATCATTTATTGGGTATTAACAGGGTTAATATGTGCGTTAATGTTAATGTCAGCATCAATGTATATTTTTAATTACGAAGAAGTTAAACCATTATTTATAGCATTTGGATATCCAACATATATCATTTACCCTTTAGCATTTGCTAAAATTTTAGGGGTAATTGCAATACTAACGCGTAAGTCAAAAACATTAACAGAATGGGCTTATGCCGGATTCTTTTTTGATTTAGTATTAGCGTTCTTTGCTCATTACATGATTGAAGATGGTGGCCAAATGGCTGCTGCGGTTGGCTGCGTTTTATTATTAGGTTCGTACTTTATGTCGAAAAAAGTTTTTCCTGCTAAATAATAATAATGAAGCTTTACTTTTCAATTTTTCTGACAGTTTGCCTTGTTTTAGGTGCATGTAAGAAGAAGGGCTTTAAGTCCATTTCTGAAACAGATGAAATTGGCAATGCAATTGATCATCCAGATCCGACTGATTGGGTAGAGGATGAAGGATCATGGTCAAATAAAATTGACCAGTTAATGGGAGAAGGATGCGAATTGTCTGCTTACGGAAACACTTGTGAGATTGTTATGAATCCAGCGTATCCAAACCCTTTTTCAACTTGGACGCAAGCCTATTTTAATACCACCGATTCATGTTTGGTTAATATTCTATTGGTAGATAAAAAGAATAATGTCTACTTGAAAGATTGTTATCAGTTAACGGGAGGATATGGAATAATTGGAGTAGACGCTGTAGCTTTAGAGCTTTCAACAAATACATACTATCGACTTTATTATGATTTTTCAAATTCGAATGGAACTTCGTTTTATAAAGGCCACGGAGATATTAAAACACTTTAACAAATGACAGAAGATTTTTTTGATTTCATAAAAACACCTTCGAAAGAATTGTTTTTAAAATCGCAGGAATATGTAATCAATCACAAAGCCTACGACCCTTATACTAGTGAGTTGGATGACTTGATGACGTTAATGGAAGCAAAAGATTTTAAAAAGGTAGTTGACTTTAAAAGCATTAACACGTTATTAAGTCCAAGTGCACATTTAATGAAGCATCACGCTGCAAAGCAAATGAATGATGATTTGAATGCGAAGTCTGAGTGGTTTTTGTTTAATAAAGTGCTGGACAATTTATTGTTAACTGGAGATGGGTCTAAAGAAGAACCTTATTTAATTACCCAAATTTCAGATGAGCGTGACATTATTCAAAGTATGGAGGATGAAGTTGCTAATCAAAGGTTGATGAAAATCGAAGGTAAATCATATGATTTAATTAAAACAAAGTCAGGCAAGGAAATCTATTTTGATATTACCTTATGCATGCAAGCGTTGGCCGCGAAATTTGCAGCAACCGAAGAGGTTGAAGAAGAACAGGTAGTGGAGAAAATTCAAGAAACTGAAAAGGAAGCCCCTGTAGATTCAACCCCTCAGGAAGAGTCCGAAAAAAAGTGGTGGAAATTTTGGTAAATAATTATCCAGAAACTCATTATTGAATTCCTGGATAATTGAGCAGAGGCTTATTAATTCTAATTCTCTATTGTTTTATTCCCCTTCATTTTACTGCGTAATACGAGCAATAGAATTACAGATGCTGAACTTAGTCCTGTAACAATCAACCACGTGGTGTCAAATCCAAAATTATCGATCAATTGCATTCCTCCGTTGTGGCTAAAAATATGTGCAAAGGAAAAAGCCATCATATAGAGTGCCATATATTCTCCTTTGTTTCCAAGGTTAGAGCGTTCCATAGCAAAAGCATTCGAAAAAGGAAAAAAGATCATTTCTCCAAATGTAATTAAGAATAATCCTACTACTAATACTCCAGTCCAATCTGTCATATTAAGTATGATGAAACTTGCACCTGTAAGTATGGCACCGATAATCATTAAGTATTCCTTTGATCGCCCACTATTCTCTAACCATTTTACCATTGGCATTTCCAATAAAAAGATCAATAATCCATTTCCAGCAAAGAGAATACCAATTTGGAACTCGGTTAAATGATGCCCTTCTTTATAATAAAGAGGGATAGTAGAAAAGTATTGCATAAATACCAATGCGTACAAAAGAATGGCAATTACAAAAATCAAATATTTACGATCTGTATAAGCAGATTGCCGATTAACAACCTCTTTTTCCTCAGCCACAGGTGCTTTTTTAGGGTTTAATATTTTTACAAATAATAAACCTGCCAAAACACAAGTGATTCCATCCACCCAAAACAAACCTCCATACCCTATTCCAACTATTATCATTCCTCCAACCGCAGGACCTGCAGAAAAACCTAAGTTAATTGCCAACCGAATTAGTGTGACCGATCTTGTTTTGTTTTCAGGCTTGCTATAAGAATTTAAGGCAACAAATAGTGCTGGGCGGAAAAGATCTGCTACAGTAATGAGTATAAAAATGCTCAAGCATAAGTAAGTAAAGTCAGTTACATACTGAATTCCAACAAATAGAAATCCTGACACTATAAGGCTAAAAACCATGATTTTGTAAGCGCCAATTTTATCCGTGAGTTTTCCACCTAACCAGCTACCCACCACTGAACCTAGACCAAAGGCACTCATTACCCAACCTACATCTGTTAGGGTAAAATTTAAATCTTCCGTTAAATACAACGAAAGAAAAGGGATAACCATTGTGCCAGCTCGATTAATCAACGTGATTAATGCTAGCCACCAAACTTCTTTTGATAAACCTTTGAATGAGTCAAAGTATAATTTAAATAAATGTGCCATTTGTGCAAAAAAAAAGCCCGTTTCAACAAAAGTCGAAACGGGCTGTGTATTTATAATAGTATTTTAATCTATAAATTCATGAGCATATTCCGATAGGGTCGTTTTGGTTTTCTATCCGATTTCATAATATATTTACAGACTAACTTCATTGTTATTATTCTTGATTTGAGCCAAATATATGATAAAATTTCATTCAGTTCAACCATCTTCCGAAAAAAAGTAGTTCTATTGCTAATCTATCCTTGTATCTTTGCAAAATAAATTAACGCAATACGAATGCACTTTTTAGAACTACAATTACATAATAATTTACTGAAAGCGATTTCTGAACTGGGATATACTGAACCTACTTTAATTCAGGAAAAAGTAATTCCTCTAGTGTTGGAAGGAAAAGATGTGATTGGGTCTGCACAAACAGGAACTGGAAAAACGGCAGCGTTTGCTTTACCAATATTGCAAGGCCTTTTAGAATCAGGACATGTTGTTAAAAGAGGGAAAAAGATTGCTGCAATTGTATTAAGTCCTACACGTGAGCTGGCAGTGCAAATAGACGAAGCATTTAAATCTTATGCAAAACATACCAATATTACGAGTGCTGTAGTTTATGGAGGAATGTCTATTGAACCTCAAAAAGATATTTTAAAAAAGGGAGTAGATGTTTTAGTTGCAACACCTGGAAGGTTATTGGATCTTTATAAACAAGAATGTTTTGATCCAACATTTATTGAAACCTTAGTGATTGATGAGGCAGATATGATGATGGATATGGGCTTTATTGATGATGTTCAAAAAATTGAAAAGATTTGTCCAGAAGAAAAACAAACCTTATTCTTTTCTGCAACTATGCCGCAAAAAGTGGTTGGTTTGTCCAATATGATTCTTAAATCGCCAGAATCTGTTGATGTTTCGCCACGCTCATCTGTAGCTAAAAGTGTAGAACAATTATTATACTATGTCCCTAAAGCAAAAAAAATGGAGTTATGTCTTCACATTTTGCGGAATACAGTAAAAGGGAACATCATTATTTTTAGAAGAACCAAGTTTGGTGTTGAGAAATTAGAAAAATCATTGCTAAAAAATGGTTATCAAGTAGCCAGTATTCATGGAGATAAATCTCAAGGTGCTCGAGATCGGGTGTTAAGTGATTTCAAAGCGGGTCGTTTAAGGGCTCTTGTGGCTACGGATGTTGCGGCTCGTGGTCTCGATATTCCTAGCTTAGAGCAAGTTATTAACTTTGAATTACCCTATAATGCAGAGGACTATGTTCATCGCATTGGCCGAACAGGTAGGGCGGGTAAGGCAGGTCTAGCCATTAGTTTGGTATCAGCAAAAGAG
>CAKZPK010000207.1 GCA_937139035.1 uncultured Crocinitomix sp.
AGTTCGTTTTAAAACGAATACAATCTTTAGCAACTTCAATATGAAAGCGTGCTGGTAACATAGAAATTACTAAATCTGCCCATTCTACTAAAGGAGCTCTTTGTTCTGCATTAAGGCCATCTAACTCAAAACCTTCTGCTCTATCGCATCCTTGTACTTTTGAAATTGCGAGTTCGCCGTCACGATCTCCAACTTTAATATACCAATCTTCTGCTGCAGCATTTTCTGTAAAGTATCGAAGCATTGAGGAAGCTGAGAGCCCAGCTCCGATTACAAGAATATTTTTCATTTCTATTTTATATGTAGGTTTTCTTTTTTTAGAGACGCTAAAGTTAAGGCTTTTGTACCGTTAAAATAAAAACTATGTCCATGGATTTTGAAAAAATATCAACAATGAATTTAATTGACTGAGTCCTTTTGGCTTATAAAGATGACTAAATCAGTGAAAAAAATGAAAATAAATAGCAGAACGTAAATAGCTTACGTTCTGCCTCCATAAAATTGTATCAAATAATAACAGTTATGGAAAATATAATTTCATTTTACGAGAAGCTAATCATTAAGGAAGTTACCTATGAAATGGGTGATGCAACAGTAAGTGCTAAGTGCGATTTAATTGTGCAAGGTAACAAAGTTGAAACTGAAATGCTTATTTCGCACACCGATTTAAATCGCATTATTGCTAAAATTACAGCAAGTGGTTATGAGTTTCAAATTAAACAGGTAAACTCATTAGAATTTGCAGACGGAACAGCAATTGTTGATTATAGTTTTGAAAACGTTTTTGGAGAAGCTATTGTTTTAGAAAACTTCCAGTTTAACCAGGCTGTAAAGCAGATTAGAGCTTAATTTTAATTCATAAATACACATTTACAATGCATACATTCTTTAAAAAAGGGTTTGAAATTGCTGATTCTTTTAAATTCAATACAATTGTCTCTGTAGATGAATTGTCAGATCATGATATGATTTATATTTATCATCATTTAAAAGTAGGTTCAACAGTTCAACTAAAGGCTGCCGGAACAAATGTAAAAGGCAATTTACGCTACCAAGTTTCTTACAAAAATTTTGTGTTGGGTTTTGTTACCTTAGGCGAGGCAGTTCGCTCAATTTATGAAAACTGTGAAACCATTGATAGTGAAATTGTAGGTCTTAAAAAGCAGAAATTTTTACCTATTAATGGGATAGATATTTCTTTGCAGGCAACCAAAATGCGCATGGTCTCGTAATAGTTTAAAAAAAGCTATATCTTTACAAAAACTACAGTTATGAGAAAACTATACATATTATTCGGTTTTGCTGGTCTCGCGGCATTAAATTCATGTACTGATCATGAAGTAATTCCACCACCAGTGCCATTAGTCGATTTGAACTGTGATTGTGAAGCGGAAATTGGAGATTCTTCAGCAACAGTAACATATACTGATTCTTGCTATTACCAATCTTTCAAAAACATTGTGACGGAGGGTGCATCAAGTGCACGCTATATGACAAGTGTTGAGGATGAAGATGTACCTGGAGGATTAGAAATTGAAATTCGATCAATCAACTGGACGGATGGTGGAACTAATAACCCAACATTAGAAGAGTGGAAAACATTCATGAATGATAACGCAAACCCTGATTATTCTGACAATACAGGACATAACGGAATTGCTGTAAGATGGATTGATCCAAATGGACATATTTGGGAAAGTGATACTACAGCTTCTATTTGCCTTAGAGATTTTGTTTTTAATACATTGATTCAAGAATCGGATACAACAGGTGATTATATACAATTTGATGCAACATTTAACTGTACGTTATTGAATTCAACATACGGTACTCCTGATAGTATGAAATGTCTAGAAGACGGGCATGTACGTTCAGCATTCAAGTTAGAATAAGAGATTAACATTATGTTATTAAAACGGGAGGTTCTTTGAATCTCCCGTTTTTTTTTACTAATTTTAGCTAAGTAGAAGCATTAGGAATAACTATGGACGGAGTTTTACGCATTGCTATAATTGGAGATTACAATTTTGCATATCATTCGCATAATGCTACCAACCAAGCCTTGCAACATGCCGAGCAGGTACTAGATCAACCCATAAATTATTATTGGCTTAACGAGCGTGAGTGCACAGAGCAGATTGAGAGCTTTTATGAAACTTATGACGGTATTGTAATTGCTCCAGGTCCCTATCAAACACCTTTCTTTTTTCAATCCATTATTAAAACCTTAATTCAAAAAGATGTTCCGGTATTGGGTACAGGAGAATGTTTTAAAATATTGGTTGAAACACATTTTACCAGTTTAGGATTGGATTTAAAAACGGAACGAGTAGTTTCTGATAATTTGGTGGATGGTAATCAATTTACAGGAGTAACGTTGGATCGTTTTTCGGCCGAGTTCAGTAAGTTGTATTTGAATAGAGGAGTAGCTGAATATAGCTCATCACGGTATTCAATTTTACCGCAATATTCTGAACTACTGACTAAAGATTATGAAATAGGCGCTCGAAACCAATACTTTGATCCTGAAATACTAAAACATAAAGAGCATGCCTTTTTTCTGTTTACTATGTTTTGCCCGCAAATTGTATCCAGCACAGATATTCCGCACCCCATCTTTACCTATTTTGTAAAGAGCGTCAGAAGACTGTTAGACATAAAGGAAAGCGCAATTTAAATTCTCATTGTTTAATAAAATAAGGTTACTTGTCCTTAAAATGGACATGAAGCTATACAACCAAATTGATTTTATATGTATAGCAATCAAAACAATATTTCATCATTTCTTTTTACATTTTTAGCATTAATAGTTTTATTTTTTAGTGTTGGACTTAGCGCACAAAACACCGCAAGTGTTCATTTTAAGACGGATGAAGCTACGCTATTATCACAAGAAAAATTACAATTAAAAAAGTTGTACAATGAAGATTTATCAAATGCAACCTCCATTCAATTAATTGGACATACAGATGCAGATGGATCAGATGGATATAATGAGCAATTGTCCAAAAGAAGGGTAGAGTATATACAGCAGCAACTGATTGAATTGGGATGTGCTGCAGACGAAATAACGGTTGATTTTAAAGGGGAAAAAAAACCATTGAATAGTAATGGCAATGCACAAGAAAAAAAGCAAAACCGCCGAGTAGAGATTTTATGGCAGAAACCCGAACCAATTGCCGCTGGATCTATCCAAGATTTATATGATTTATTGGAGCAAGAGAAACAAACGTTTTGCATTAATCCGAATCGTGATACACTTTTAGTTTTAAATCAAGGCACCATAATAGTTGTTCCAGCAGGTTCATTTAAAACACAATCTAATGAATGTGTTTTGTTAAAAACAAAGGAGATTTATAAATATTCAGACATGATTATGGAAAACCTCTCAACAACTTCAAACGGTCGTTTATTGGAAACAGCCGGCATGGTTTATACTGAGGCTGTAGATCAAGATGGAAACAAATTGGATTTGAAACCTGATGCGCAAATAACAATAATGCTTCCGACAGATACTTTAAGAGAGGACATGAAACTATTTACAGGTGAAAGGGATTTGGAAACAAATCAAATGAACTGGAATTTAGCTGGGAGTAATTCTGATTTTTCAGCGTATAACTATGGACATGATATTCAATGGTGTAATCCAGGAAATTATATGCCAGAGACGCCGCAGTGTGAAAAATGTGGTCTTTTTTGTCGTGTTGGGCGGTTAGGAAGAACCTTAAAAGGAGCTACTAATGATGATATAAAAGCTGAGAATAAAGAATTTAGAAAATGTCAAAAATCACTCAAAAAGAAACGTAAACCAGATTATCTACAATTAAATCCATATCCATACGGCTGTCTTGAATTAATGGATAAATATGGTGTGACCACATATGAAGAATTGGAAGATACCTTGATGAAATTACAGATTGAATTAATGAAAGAAAGGAAGAAGGTATTTGAAAAATACGGGGTGTCTAATTACGAAGATTATATGGATACGCTTCAAAAAATTCAAATACAAAAAGGGAAAGTACAATTTGAACAGACTGCCGAAAAATTACAGAAGGGTGAGGGAAGTGTTGGAGATTTAAAATATTATGTGGCACGCGTAAACACATTGGGTTGGATAAATTGTGATGCTTTTTCTGGATTTCCGGCAGACGAAAAAATAAGTATGTTAACGGACATTCCTTACAATGATAATTTTGATTGTAAATTAGTTTTTCGCGATCGGAAATCAATAATGAAACCAGACAGATTAGTGAAATATTTTTCTTATTCAAGAATTCCACCTGATTATGATGTATGGTTGATGGCTTTAAAATATGTGAACGGACAAGCTTACATAAGTTTGCATGAAACTACAACACGAAAACAAGCACCTGCATCAGATTTTCGCGCAGTGAGTATTGAAGAACTGAGAGAGGCATTAAAAAAGTTAGATTATTGATCAACGCCAATAAAAATGGTCTCTAATGAATCTTTTATGCCCCCCGTTATAATTTCTTTTAAACATTGGCGCATTGCATCTCTAGAGTATTCTGATAAATGCCGTGATAATGGGATGATTGGAGTGATTGGATCCTGCGATTCTCCCACCATGATGGAAGTTCGTTTTAGATCGAAATAAATAGTACGATCAGCAACATATTCAGCTTCTGCTAGTTCTCTATTAGGATGGGCAAATGCCGCTCCTGATAAAGCTGAAAGTGGCACCATAGATTCTGCAGGTTCCTTAATCAATTTGTATTTTTCTTTGGTTATCGTATCTGATTTGTTGCTTCTAACCATTACGTACTCTCCAATATCTTTATCAGGTAAACCATTTCTGAAAACAAGGTGTACCAATTGATAATCATTACGGTTATATTTTTTACTATTCTCTAAAAATTTAATAAAAGCATTCATTGCAGCGCGGGTTTCAGAAGCACCAAAATTGTCATAATATCCGGCATCCACGAAATTACCAACATCAGGAATCTTACCTGAAGGACAGACAATAGGAAATCTTGAATTTAATAAAGCTCCAGAACTTAAAGGGATTGATTTTCCATCAATAACCGCATTGGTGGTTTTCAATAAATCCATGTTTTGTGGAATGAAGTCAAGAAGTGAAACTGCAGACATTGTTGCGTGATCTCCTGATTGGACATGTGTTGTGTGTAAGAGGAAAAGTGGATGTTTCATACGCAATTCACCCTTTTCATACCAAAAAGATAAAAAGTCTTTTTTAAGTGGGTTCTCCTTCCAACCTTTGTCTTTGTTCATAAAGTTGGCGAATTGTCCTTCCCAATTTTGTTGAAGATACTCTGAACGGTCATCCCAACAGTCTTGTGCAATTGAACTTTGCCAAGCATCTCTGCCAAATAATAGGCCAATGTCTGTTGAAACAAAGTCATTTTTAAAGACAGATTCTGCCATTTCAGCTGTTTTATGCTCGTCAACATATTCTCTGTAGGCTAAGTAAAATGAATTGCCTGTATTTCCTCCTGAGGCGCCACTCATTGAAAAAATATGAGAGTAGTAGTTCTTTATAGTTGACTCCAACGTATCGTGCAGCAATAAGGTCCAAAATGCCGCGCGCGAGCCTCCTCCTTCAGTTGAAATGAAAATAATCGGAATTTTCTTGTTTTGTTCTTTGTATGGCACAAAGGTTGAAGTGTCATTTTTAGCAAGCCATTGTGCAGTATAAGAACCAATAAGAACCCGATCTTCCATTTGAAAATCTGTATCAACAAGCCGCACATCATGAAGGCTACTTTTGGGTGCGTAATTAACGGACCAGATAGTTGTTATTACAATTATAAAGGTTAATAAAGGGAGTTTAATTTTGCGTCCAAAAATAAGAAACACATATGCCAAGAATGAATAAAAAATCAATGCAGCTAATAATATAATTAATCCATTTATTTGAATAAAAAGAGGATCAATATTGTAAAGGATAAAAGCGCAAATAACAAGTATGCTCGAAATAAATAAAGAGACATGCATTACGTTTTTATTTCTGAAAAAGCGCAGTTTTCCAACAATGTTTTCAATTTTCATTGATGCAAAAAGAAAGTATAAAACGGCTACTACTCCTCCAGATAAAAAGAGATACGGAATTGTTCTTGGTGTTTTGTTAGGTGTAACTCCTAATACAATGGTGATTATAGCTAGCGCAATTAATACAGACCAAAGAATCCATTTTTTGTTGGATAAAAGGTCTTTAATATATTCATAAAAAGTTACTTTCAAAAAGGAATATAGAATGATTAAAAGCATCCAAAATGTGAAGAAAGTTCCAATTTTAATGGATAAATAGTGATCTTCTGTAACGTTATTTAAATAGAGTTTGAGGATGAAGAAAGTAGGAATTAAGATTATCAACAACCCAATAAGTTTTGGTAAAACACCACGAATATGACTAACCTCTGCATTTTCGCCCTCTCTATGGAATTTGTATTTGGAAGAAAAGAAGGTTTTAAGGCGCATTTCAGCAACGTTTTTTTTGTATGTGAAACGCGTCCAATACCATGAACTTAAAGCTAAAATAATAAGTAATAAAAAGAAAATTGGTGGCGCAATAGGATTCTGTGATAAATGTAAGAGCAACTCTTGTGCTTGCTCCATACCTATAAAAAGTCCAAGCAAAACAACTACTAAAATTAAGCCCACACGATTCTCTATAAGCTCATGTGTAATTAAATCTATGAAATTAAAAAGCCCCAAATAGTGATTAATCAAATTTCGAATCTTAGGCGGGAATCTTGATTTTATAGCATTTAAAATAAAAACGAGGATGACACCACCTAATACGTAATAGCCAATATTGCTTTCCTCATTAGTGGGTTTGCTAAATGTATATCGGGTTAATGCGAATGCAATAAATGCAAATATTGTAATACGGAAGATTACAAACTTATTTGATGCTTTTGGGTTCATAATTATAAAGTTAGGTATCACCTAAATTAATAATTTATTGAAACTCTAGGGTTAAATAAAGTCTTATCTGTCTGGAAAACAAAAGTTAAGTATCGGGGGAGACTAGCTTAATTCAATTAGTATTTGGGCTTTTTCAACACTAACTCCTGTGCTTACAAGTATCTTTTTAATGGTGCAATCGTGTGCTGCTTTTAGAACGTTTTCCATTTTCATGGCTTCCAATATAAGAATGCCATCTCCTTTTGCAACAGTATCTCCTTCAGCAACAATAACCTCAATTACTTTACCTGGCATTGGAGCTTTAATATCTGTACTTACAGTATCAACTGATCGTTTGATTCCCATCTTATCCAATACTAAGTCAAGATTGTCTTTAAAGGCTAGATCATGTACTGAATGCTGATGACGTATGGTAATTGTTTTAAGCGCCAAGTCAACTGAAAGAACCTCCAAAACAATTGATTTATTATTAGGTGATGCAATTTCATATACATCTTCTCCTAACTTTATAAGTTCTAATGTGCTTAGGGCACTTTCTAAATCAACTGTATTAACGGTATTCAACATAAGTGAAATTTTTCAGATTCAAATCTACTGAAATTATTGGTATTATCGAACTCAGTTTGGGAGTTTGAATTAGTTGGTTGCGCGTTTGTTTGGTTTAATTACCAGATATACACCGACAAATACCAATAATGCCGCCAATATTTTTCCTGTGGTGATGTCTTGTGTATAGTTTTCCAAGCCGAATAACCAAAAAATATAAATGAAAAACGCAGCTAATAATGGTTGAAAATAAATGTAACTACTACTAACAGCAGGGCTTACCCGCTTCATGGCGTACACCATTAGTAAATAAGGGAAGAATGTAACACATACTACAACAAAAGCTAATCTTAATATTTCACCTGAATTGAGGGTGGTAAAAGATGTTTCTAAAAGTTCATTGCTGCTCATTGGCCAGCATAAAACATATATAAGTCCAAATGTAAATATCCAGGTTATAACAGTTAAAGGCTTGTATTTTGCCATGAGTGGTTTAACCAATACTAAGTAAAGGGAATAGGAGGTGGCGTTGATAAAAATAAATAAGTCCCCAAGTAAGGTTGAATCACCGCCGGAACTTCCTTGTAACGTAAATATAATTGAACCAATCGCACCAATTATTAACCCCACAATTTTAATTGAATTGGGCTTTTCTTTCAGAATGAATAAGGAGAGAATAAATACGATTATGGGGGAGGTGGTCATTATAACAGATGCATTAACCGGTGAGGTACGCATTAATCCATTAAAGAAAAAAAGTTGATTTACTGCAACACCAAATACTGCACAAATTGCTAATAACCCCAGATCTTTTTTAGAGACTTTTTCGAATTTTGCACTAAAAACCAGCCAAAACAAAATGGCTGCTCCACCAACGCGTAACAAAATGAATCCGTTTGGACCAATTACATTTGGCATTAATCCTTTTGCTACCACATAATTTGCACCATACATGAGGTTAAGCACGAATAAAGCTATATGTGATTTGACTATTGGCCGCATGTAGTTAGTCTATTTGAAAACTTGTGGTACTATGCACCTAATGCTTCGGCTGCAGCTGCAACAACTTTTTTGGAGTTGCCTACAAAAATAGAATCGCCTAAAATTAATACGGGGCGTTTTAGAAAGGTATATTCATCAATAATCAACTGTCGCATTTCTGCCTCAGATAAATCGCGTTCATGTAATCCCATTGCACGATATTTCATTGATCGTTTAGAGAATAATTCTGAAGCACTTCCAGCCATTTCAATCATTTGATCAACTTGCGCTCCCGTCATTTTTTCTACTTTGATATTTTGCAATTCAAAGCTGTCGTCTACATTCCACTCTTTCATTATTCGTTGACAAGTAGAACAAGTCTTGAGGTAATATATCTTTTTCATAATTTAAATTTATTACAAGTTAACTTGAAAAGTAAAAACAACAGTTTGCTTAGAATTCAGCTTTACCTGGTGTTCTTGGGAAAGGAATTACGTCTCTAATATTTGCCATTCCTGTAGTAAACATCACCATTCTTTCAAACCCAAGTCCAAAACCTGAATGTGGAGCTGTTCCAAATTTACGAGTATCTAAATACCACCACATTTCTTCTTCCGGAATGTCAAACGCCTTGCATTTTTCAACAAGTACATCATACCGCTCTTCTCTTTGCGAACCTCCAATAATCTCTCCAATACCAGGGAATAAAATATCCATAGCACCTACGGTTTTACCATCTTCATTCAAACGCATGTAAAATGCTTTAAATGACGCAGGATAGTCTCGAATAATAACGGGTTTTTTAAAGTGTTTTTCAACTAAATAACGTTCGTGTTCACTTTGCAAATCAGTTCCCCATTCAACAGGATATTTGAATTTTTTCTTTTTGTATGGTTTAGAGTTGCGCAATAAGTCAATTGCTTCGGTATAAGTGATCCGTTCAAAATCATTGTCAATTACAAACGTTAATCGTTCAATTAAAGACATTGGATTTCTTTCCGCCATTGGCTTTTTTGAATCTTCTTTAAGCTCTCTGTCATTTAAGAACTGAATATCATCTGCACAATTTTCCATTACGTATTTACAGATATAGCTCAAAAAGTCTTCGGCTAAATCCATATTGTCAACAATGTCGTTAAAGGCAACCTCAGGTTCTACCATCCAAAACTCAGCTAAATGCCTTGCTGTATTGGAGTTTTCTGCTCTAAAAGTTGGCCCAAAAGTATATACTTTCCCTAGTGCCATTGCAGCTAGTTCGGCTTCTAATTGACCAGATACTGTTAAGTTGGTTTCTTTACCAAAAAAGTCTTGCG
>CAKZPK010000208.1 GCA_937139035.1 uncultured Crocinitomix sp.
ATGAAAAAAAACAAAATTCCTTTTGAACACTATTACTCATCAATAATTTATCCAACAGAATTCCACATTACTAATTGATCATTGTTAATTGATAATTAATACCTAACCACTAGGTAAGTTGAAAATCTGGCGTGCTCAACAAGCCTAATATTGTTTTTGTATCCTTATTGTTGTAGGCTGATTTTAAATTTGAATTTTCATTGCGAATAAGCAAATCAAAAATGGAAGCATCCTTATTTTTTTTCCAAAACGCATCCCAATCTACCTCTTCAAAGAATTTTAAATCTTTACGCTTGGTTTTTTTTGAAATTTGAGCGTCTAATTCAGGACTAAGTTCATCCATAATATATCCTTTATTCAAAATCAAAGAGCCAAGCCTTAATCTCAATGCAAAGCGTGAAGCATCAATCCACCTTCTTCCTCCGGCCCAACCTGCAACATTCGGTGGTTCAAAAAGAATTTGTCCCAAATACTGTTGAATTCTTCTTACTGATTTTTCATCTGGAAATTTTAAATCAAAAGCTTTTCCAATTCCCACTAAATACTCTATTGGACTTTTGACAATTTTTCCTTGAGCCTTATAAAACCACTCGGCTTTAAACAGACTTTTCATCATCACGGTTATGTCGTAATTAGATGAAAAAAGTGCGTTAGATAATTCTGCGACATGCGCTTCGTTTATTTTTTCTGCAACAAAAAAACGATACACTTTTTCTGCAATCAGTTTTGCGCAATTTGGATTTTTCAGGATCATTTCCAAAACATCCTCTCCAGAAAAATTTCCTGATTTTCCAAAAATCAATTTCTCGCCATTATCATGTTGTCTTTGATTTACAATATGCTTTCCATGCGCATCAGTTGTCCAACCAGTAAATGCACGAGCGATTTCAGTTACATCCTTCTCCGTATAATCTACATCACGTCCTAAAGTAAACAGTTCGCATAACTCTCTAGCAAAATCTTCATTAGGCTTTCCTTTTTTATTTTGGCGCAAATGCAAATAAGCAATCATTGCAGCTGATTTAGAAACAGCATATAAAAGATCTCTAAAATTACCCAAAGCATTTGTGCGTAAAATATTATTCAACTCAATTGTTGTGTAGGGATTAGTTTTTGTATTGCATGCAAAATGCCCATGCCAAAACAAAGTCATTTTCTCAATCAATCCATGATTTTCACACAACATTTGCCTGAACCATTTATAATTCAGTTCTTGAACTTGCCTTCGTCGCGTTTTGCGTTGCTCTTTCTTTTGTTTTTGTGAAAGGCTTTTGTTTTTTTCAGGATCCCATTTCGGCAAATTCAAGTTTAGCTCAGTTAAATTTTGTGCCTTAAATATTGCATCCACAGCTTTATCTAAATCATCATATTTTACAATATTTTGATGATTTGCAAAAAACTCTGCCCTAGCATGCAAATGATATTTGTCGCGTGTTGTTAATTTCATGTAACTATAAATTGTAATGAGGTAAGAATGTCTCCACTCCAATTAATCAGACTAAAAAACTAACCAATAGTTTAATATTAGGACAAAAATTACAAAGAAAAAAATAACCTTGACCGCACAACTCATATAAAGTTGTCGCGGGAGGCACGGTCAAGGTTGTATTATTTTTTCTGTTTTAAGAATACCATTTGCATTGAATACAGAGCAAATGTAAACACCAGGCATCAGCTGAGTCGTTTTTATTTTATTTAGATTCTCTGTCAATTCAAACTGCATGATTAAATTGCCTTGGATGCTATGAATTTGTCCGTAGTTCGCAATTTCATAATCACTTAATTCAAGCGAAATGTTTAATTCTTCTCTGGCTGAATTTTGCGATATTTCAATATCTGGATTTGCTGTCCCTGTTCCGTCTTGAAATGGCATGTGCGGCGCACCACCAATATCTAAAAAGCTAGTATAACGATACCAAATATTTCCTGAAATAGGCAATTCACTTACTCCTTCTGAATCATCATAATAATAACCATCCACTCCATAAAGCCAAGTTTCCATTGCCTCATGCAAACTATGATCTTCTAACCATGGCCCCATATGATAAGATCTTGAAGAAAAAATAGGCATTACTGCTGGCTTACGCTCTGACAATGCAATTGCACGAATTCTATAGGTATGGTAATTATAAATACTCGATCCATCTCCGTAAACATGATTTGTTCTATAATGATGGAGCAAAATTCTATCTACCCGCTCACCAAGCGCTATTGATTCTTCATCTGAAGTATAACCCAAATAGATTTCACTGATGATTCCCATATCATGCGCTCGCTCGTCAATTAATTCTAATTGATCTCGGTAAAAATCAAAAGCACCAGCATTTGTACAAGGATATCCACCAGGTTCTAAATAATTTTCACAATAATAACCAAAGACATCACTTAGTACATCTGTCCAAAATTCAAACTCTAAATTTAATACATCAATCTTTTGAAACCAGCTATCACCAAAGAGTGTATTAAAAACCTCCACCTTATCAAATGAAGCATTTTTTTCACCTACAGCACCGACCTGTACAATTCCATAATCTGCTTTTGCTCGTTCAATGAAATTAGCTAAAATAATTGCCTCTTCAGGATCTGTCAAGTCGTATTTATGTGTATGTATATAGGACAAGTTATACAGCAATAAGTAATTAAAGTCGTTATCTTGAGCAAACTCTAACAAGCTTGTTTCTGCAATTTCATCCCCCAATATGTTTTTAAAATCATCTACATATAACCCTACCAACGGTATTCTATCAAAATAAGCAATTGGCTCTGGAACATATTCATAAGCTCCAGCGTCAGGTGCTCCAGCTAAATTTCGGTGCTCATTAATATGGTCTTCTGTTAAATCACTTTCTATACCATAATTTATAGCAGCCGACTCATGGGTTAGACGATAATCACTTGCTGCTGCATCTACAAAATTTTGCTCATCAGTTGTTACACTATAAAGGTTATTGTTTACTGTAAACAAATCTGATGGCGTAAAATATATATACGGTGCGTATTCAAACAAATCAGGTTCAATAACATAGGCATCAACAAAAATATTGTTCTCAATCACGCTTTCCTCTGAACCATGTTCGGCATTCTCAATGGTTAAATTATACGTCTCGGAATTAACTAATGTATTGTGCTTAAAAGTTAATTTATTGTGATCTACACCTCCTTCGGCAGTGAAAAATTCAACCAAAACTGCACCTGTACCAATGGTTCCGTTATCATCAAACACATTATTATAGAATTCGAAAAAACCACCCTTTTCAGCCTTAACTCCGTAATGATCGGTATTAGAAATCTTGTTTTTTTCAATCACAACATTCGATTCCATAGAAAGAACGATACCTGAAGTACCCGTTTCACTTATTGCATTGTTTCGAATAACTGCGTTTGACCCGTATAATGAAATACCAGCACTTAATACATTTGATATATTGCAATCCTCTATCAGCAAATCATTAACTCCATAGGGAAAAAGCAAACCACATACAGCATCCACCAGGCCATAACGAAAACTTGGATGTCCAACCTCAATACCGCCGCCACAATTTGAAATCGTCAAGTTTGAAAGACGGCATCCATCCAATTCAAACACTCCTTCATTAGCAGTTAAATCACATCTTGGATCATCTCTTGAACAAAATGCTGAACTTCCTGTATTTTCAATTTGAATATGATCGACTGTAAAGTGATTAGACAAATTAGAAAAATAAACCCCATATCGATTAGGACCACTCACAGAAATTCCGTTTGTCACTCCATCATCTCCAGTCCCTGTTAACTGAACATATTCGCAAGCAAGAAATTCAATTCCAACACTTGCTCCAGTTGCTTCTACATTAACAAGTCCACCACAATTTTTTATTTGAATTGGATTGACAACAGAGCCTTCTAAATTCACAATACTCAACTTACCTCTATCACCGCTTTCTAAACAAATGACCTCACCAGGTAAAACAGAGGTTCCATCAAAAAAATCATCCAAAGTCTCTACAAAATAATCGCATCCGCAATCTTGAGCAAGACTAATAAATGAAGAACTAATAAATACAATGACTAACGCAAATAATTTCATCATTTCAATTGGTTTTAGGTAGGGTTAAAGCATAAAAGAACACCCACGGAATGCGGCTAAATACTTAAGAATAGTTGGTCTGAAGTTATCTTTTGTTCTTCTTTTTTAATGTATGAATTAATTATACCTGGCGCAAACTTTTTTTTAGAAATAATCCTTTT
>CAKZPK010000209.1 GCA_937139035.1 uncultured Crocinitomix sp.
TTTTCAACATTGTTTCCATATGTATCGTCATAAGGACTATCTGTAATACAGTTAGATGGAGAATAGAAAACTTCGTTTGTAAAATCCCAATCACCTGTCCAATGGAAAAGATCAGAACAATCATCAAAAAACACTTCAGTTCCAGCACCAAACGTTTTCGTGATCGTGTCATTTCTTGTCCAAGTACCATTGTCTGTGTGTAAAATAAATTTGATTTCATCACCGAAAGAAATACTTGGTTCCAATTCATAACTGATAGAATCCTCAATGATTTCCATTAAACCTAAACTATGCATGTTTCCACCGCCGAATGTCTCAATACCCGCTAGTGCTGTCATTGAAACTACAATTGGACCGTCTTGTAAACCTAGGCGCTCTAGTTTATAGTTGAAAAACCCTGTCATTTCCTCAACTTTACTTGTTTCTAAATCAGTAGTAACTCCATATACATGCGGCATATGAGATAATACGATATTCGGAAAAAACATTTCTTTACAGGTTGGAATAATTGCTGAACTTGGAGGCCAAAAAGCATCTCCAACTTCTGGTGTCATTGCAAAAATCTCAGTTTCTTCATCTATATTCATCCAGTCATCCGAATCTCCTGCAGCAGGATATAAATCTGTTGCTTTCACTGGGCTATAACCATTGTGCATTGCCATATGGTTTGAATAGGTTTGGAAATAGTCATGATCTTCAGCATATTCTCCAGTTGCCCAACCAATTGGGAATAATAATAAATCGCCATGTGCATGTGCATTAAAGGCAAATTCAAATTCATGATTTTCACAAAACCATTTAATTGCTTGCGTCTCTGGTTCAGAAAAAGCGTGATCTCCTGCAAATACATCACTGTTTTCATCTGGAGAAGTTCCTGCCTCATCCCAATGGTAAGAGTAATTTCTGTTTAAATCAACCCCTTTATTAGACCATCCAATGTCAGGATTTCTATTTTTTCTGTGCATTCCACCACCGCCAGGGTTGGTTGTGTGGTTGTATTTATATCCATCAGGATTAATCATTGGTACAAAGTACATTTCAGTATTATCTACCAAATAAGTGATTTCGTCATTTGTTCCGTAGTTTTCTAAAACATACCACATATAAAATATAGTTTGAGATAAACTCATAGGTTCACGTGCATGATGAATAGCCGTGTACATTACTTCTTTTTCGTCTTCATCTACATTTGGATTGTCAGAAATTTTCACCCAGTGGATCGGACGACCTTCCCATGTTTCAAAATCACTAATTCCATCTTTTTCCGTAATTAATTCTGGATACGCGGCGTACATTTCATCTAATTCCGCCAAATACTCTTCGTAAGTATAGTAACCACCCATTGAACCTAGTTCAAAATTTTCTGGAGTAACTGGGCCAGTACTAGAACCTCCACCTGTTTCAGGACAGTCAACACGATCAGCTCTTGGAGATGCGTCTGTACTATGCTCGGCATAATAAGTTGCAACATCTTCTATAAGAACTTCATGGCTAACACCATTATCAATTAAGATTTGAATATCTAATGACGATAAATCTGTGATGAACCATTCATTTGCTTTATGCTCTCCATGGTCAATCGTTACACCTAATTGACTTACCTCTGCAAGTTCAATGTTTGTAGCGTAAATTTTAACTTTAGAATAGAGTAATTGATTGTATCCAATAAATGGAAGGCACAATATTGCCAGTAATAGTGTGATTTTTTTCATGAAATAAGCGTTTCTTGTTTTCTAAAGTTACAAAAATTTTAGTCTTGATTTTTTTTTTCAAAAGACAAAAAGGTTATCGTTCTTGGAAAGCAAGAGGAAAAAAGCACCAAAAAACTAAAAAAGTATTCGCATTTTAAGGATTCTTACTTATATTTACAAAAAAAATTATCATGTCAGAGGAAAAATCAGATCGCCCGTATTTTGACGACTCAACGTCTATTTTAGTTCCGATTTATGTCGTTATTTGTTTGGTCATTATCTTTGGAACTATTTTCTTTGGATAGACTTATAGTCGAATAATATTGGGGACTCATTAGCTATTGCTAAAGAGTCTTTTTTGATATAAACTATTCTTTTCATGCCGCTTAATTCATTGTTTTCTTGGATAATAAAAAAGCGGATTCACCAAATTGATTTATTTAAGCAATATCCTTTTGAGGTGCAAGGGGATGTTTTTACAGATTTAATTGCTCGTGGTTCAAAAACTGAATGGGGCAAGAAATACGACTTTGAAAACATTCATTCTTACGAAGATTTTAATCAAAAAGTGCCATTGTCTAATTATCAGATTTTGGAACCTTACATTAAACGTTTATTGGATAAAGAGCAGAATATTTTGTGGGATTCTGACGTGAAATGGTTTGCTCAAACCTCTGGCACAATGGGGGATAAAATAAAGATTCTGCCAGTGTCAAAAGAATCATTGTATGATTGTCATTATAAAGGTGGTAAGGATTTGCTAAGCTTATATTACAATCAAATTCCAGGAAGAAAACTATACAAAGGCAAGCATTTAATATTAGGAGGAAGCGCAAAGGTTAATTATTTAACTTCAGATTCTTATTTCGGTGATATTTCGGCAATTATTCTTAAAAACATGCCTTGGTGGGCAGAGTTAAGAAGAACGCCGGCAAAGGAGATTGCTTTAATGAGCAAGTGGGAGGAAAAGATTGAGCGTCTAGCGGAGTCTACCATTGATCAAGACATTTATATTTTAGCGGGTGTGCCAAGTTGGACGCTTATTTTATGCAATAGGGTGCTTGAAATAACAGGGAAAAAACATTTGCGAGAGGTTTGGCCGAACCTTGAGTTGTTTATGCATGGTGGAGTGAACTTTGAGCCTTATCGAGATCAGTTCAAAAAAATCATTCCGTTTGATGACATGCATTATGTAGAAACTTATAATTCAAGTGAAGGATTTTTTGGAATTCAAGATGATTTTGCAAAGAATGAATTGCTATTGATGCTTGACTACGGTACCTTTTTCGAGTTTATTCCAATGGATGAATTTGATGATGTAAATTCAAAAAAAGTAATTCCATTAAACGAGGTTGAATTAGGCGTGAATTATGCTTTGGTAATCACTACAAATGCTGGATTGTGGCGTTATGTAATTGGAGATACAATTCGCTTCACAAGTAAGACGCCATATCGATTTAAGATAACTGGTCGAACAAAAAGTTTTATTAATTCATTTGGCGAAAAATTGGAAGTAGAACATGCAGAAATGGCCGTTCGGTTAGCATGTGAAAAAACGAATGCAGAAATTGCTGAATATACCGTAGCTCCTGTTTATATGGAGGCTTCAAAATCGGGTAAGCATGAGTGGTTAATTGAGTTTAGAACCGCCCCGGAAGCATTAACGGTCTTTACTGAAATATTAGATGAGGAGCTGTGCGTTATAAACATGGATTATAATGTGAAAAGAACAGGAGATGTGACATTAACAGCCCCATTGGTTCATAGCACAAGTAAAGGGTTATTTGAAAAATGGCTAAAATCCAAAAACAAATTAGGAGGGCAGCATAAGGTTCCGCGACTTTGTAATGATCGCAAAATGATTGAAGAGTTATTGGTGTTGGATAATTAAACATTACCGCCAAGTTCTGTAATTCAGTAAAGGAAGAAAATCGGTAATACCGCTGATGTTTAGTGTTTTCAAAAGAATAATATTTAATTTGGGGAGCATTATAACCCTCAAATTATGTATGATACTCAGAAGATTTTATTTGCTAATGCAGCAGAAATTGGCAAAAGAGCAGATCGTTATCTGTTCTTGTTAATTATATCCATAATTACCTTTTTGATAACGTATTTAAGTGATTCGTTTGAAGCCGATATACCATTTATTGATATTAATGTAAAGCAATATCCGAACGCTTACTATTTTTTAACTACAATAGTAATGTTTGTTTTGTTGGGATTGTCTGGATTAAGTATCCAAAATTATATGGTAACTCGTTTTTCAATTGAAAAAATAGGAATTGAGTGCTATGAAAAGGGTAGTCGCTTTTTGGCAAAGGAATTAGTTCGTCAGAATAAGTATGAATTTATTTTTGACTATTATCTGGGGAGTCATTTTGAAAGTAATAATATAAATGATTTGTCGAGAAAAGTAAGCCTTGTAGGAATGCGCTTAGTTGTTATCGCTTCGATTGTAGTTATTTTAATGAGTGCTTTTCTTTTAGGGAATTCAATTGGTGTCCCAGGACTTTCGTTCATTATTCCAATCGTCTTTCTTTGTTTGATAATTTTGTTCTTAAACTCCTTTTTTGAGACCATTGGACGCCGAAAAAAACTGATTCCAGCCTTAGTTGAAAAATTGATTGAAGAGCAAGAAAAAGAACTTCTTAAAAACAAAAATGGCAATTAGTTTTTGCTAATTGCCATTCAAAATTTTGAGAAAAACTATCTACTAGTACTCTCCGAATTCGTCACCTAAATCCATATCACCAAATAACTCAAAAAGTTCAAGGTATAATACGAACGTTTCAGAACGATATAATTTTGTTTTAGTCGTTTTGTTTTGATCACCGTAGATTGTTACTTCATCTGGCATCTCATCTTCGATATTATAATCCCAGTTAGAAGGAACTAATAATTGACCTTCAATAACGCTAGCATCAATATCATCATAAGTTTTACCATTATAAGTAAAGCTATTGTTTGTAGTATATAATTCAGGGTTTTCACTTACAACGTAAGTTACACGCTCTAAAATATAATCTGCTTTTGTTAAGTTAAGGTTATAAGTATAGCTTGATCCGTCAATTTCAAAATCTTCATCTAAGAAAACAGAATCAGTAACAGTAGTAGCTGTAACGTGATATTTTGCTTCACTTAATTCAATTTCGTGCATGCCATATCCAATTACTTCGTACTCCATTGTGCTGTCATTTCCTTCTTGAGTAATGGCAATAATAGCTGTTGTGTCAAGAGCATTGTCAAGATATACTACATAAGATGATTCGAATAAATCGCCATCAAAATAGCTGTCATCATTATTGTTACCGCCGCAAGATGCAACAGCAAACAAAAGAACACCTGTAATAAGGTAAATTGTATTTTTCATTTCTAAGGTTTAAATTTCCCCAATTAATGAGTGGGGATTGCTAATAAATAATATTCGTCACGAAGGTACATTTATTTTTTAATACCTAGGCTATCACTGTTAAATTCGACGAAGTTTATTGGAATTATTTTTCTTTTTTGTGCTTAAAAATGATTGCTCCATGTTTGAAAAGCATAAATAGAGCGCCCAGAATCAATATCCAAGGTAAAACCTTGTTTAATTCGGTTGTAATGTCTGCTTGGAGAATGAAAATGGAAACGATAACGACCACAATACCAAATATTAAGAAGAAATAGGAGACACCTATACTAGATAAAAATCTTTCAATTGGCGATTTTTGATTTTCAATCTCAAATAATTCACGATTAGAAATTTCAATCATGATGGATTTGATGGTATCTGAATCAAAGCCATATTCCTTTTCTAGCTCAGCTTTAATCTCAGCTTTAGTCAGTTCTTTTTTGCTTTTCTTATCGAAGTAGTACGTGATTAATTCTTCGGGGCTCATTCTAGTTTGAGAAATTATCAGTTAAGACAATTGTATTCAATACAGCATCAATTTCTCTGATGTACTCTCTTTTTTCATATTTAGGACCGTAAACATAACCGCTTACAGTTATAATTTCATTTTTTGCTTCATTCAAAATAGAATATTGAACAAATGGACCTCCGCCTCCAACAAATGTGTCGCCTTCGTAAATCCACAACCCTCGTAGTTCAACAGTTTCGTGTCCATTATAGTTGAATACACGCCCTTTAGGTTCATAATACTCTGTATACTCTGTTCCCATGTAGGTTCCAGAAACTTCACCCGGTACATTTTGTTTTAAAGTTGAATCTCTATTCATTAACGCCCCTAAAACTGTCATTTGCGTTGAATCTGGATAGTAAGGTGTGCTCCAAATCATAAACCCTTGCTGAATCCAAAATGTTCCACCTTCTGCTCTGGTTGATTCACTTCCCATTAAGTTTTTTGAGCGATCACGTTTGATAAGAACAAAATTTTCCTTTTCAGATTTTATTTCTGCTCGTTTGGGTACTGATAATGTAATGCCAAATTTCTTTTCTGCTAGTTCCTTTACACGTTTATTAGGTTCATTTTCATAATAACTGATCAATTGTTCCAATTCAAAATCGTTGAATTCTTCCACAATTTCGTCCATCCCATTTTTTGCATATTCATATAAACGATTCGGGTCAGAATCTTTAACAATTACAAATAGCTGCCCTTTGGCGTAGTAGTTTCTTTTTTTCAAAACGGCAGTTTCTTCGTATACCGTATCTGAAACAACCATAAATTTTAGAATATTACGATTTAATTGATTCATGTGATTTAAATCCTTTGGATGTTTTCTAAAATAAGTGAACATTGGTTCAGGTCTCAAATAAACTCCTTCTGCACGGCGAGACAAATTTTCTTGCACGGCTTCGCCAACAATGCCATTCCAAAGTCCATCATCCATTAAAATTAAAATGTCACCATGTTGTCCATTGGCATCTGGTAAAAAGGCATCAGCAGGCATCTCGCTATTGTCGCAAGAAGTAATAAATAGAATTGAAAGTAGGAGGAGGGAAAAGACTTTCATAATGCTTAGGTTTTTTGATGCCTACAGCCGTTTGATCTTAATTTTATCTCCCGGTTGCATGCGTTTCGGATCAATGTCCTTATTCAGTGATTGAATTGTCGCAAAAGGTATGCCAAATTTTTGGCTTACTGTCCAAAGACTTTCGCCTGATCTTAAAGTGTAATATTTGTATTTTCCGTCATCAGTTGTTTTGGGTGGCGACTTTGTGGTTGAACCGCTTGAATGAGATGAAGAAGAGGAGTTAGAAGCAGTTGATGTTGAACTAAAATATTTCCGTTCTTTTAATCGAATGGTAAGCCTTTGACCTGGATAAATTTTGTTTGATTTTAAACCATTCCATGCCCTAACATCATTCACTGTTACGTCATATTTTTGTGCAATTTGCGCAATGGTTTCTTTTTCTTTAACTACATGCGT
>CAKZPK010000210.1 GCA_937139035.1 uncultured Crocinitomix sp.
AAGAATAATTGAAGGATCTGCCCCCATATTACTCTCAATAACATGCTTAACCGCCTCAATTGACATTGAAGCTAATAATGAACCTGGTACACCATGACCTGTGCAATCTCCTACTCCAAAATAAAGTAAATCTTTATTGCCATTTGCAAAATAAAAATCTCCACTCACAGAGTCTCGTGGCAAGTATAAAACAGAGCAATCCTGGAAATAACTGTTTAAAGTTGATTGGTCGGGTAGTAAAGATTTTTGCAAGTAACTAGCATATCTTATTCCATGATTTAACTCATTCAGCGTGGTATCCAATTTGTTTTTATTATCCAAAACTAACTCTGCATTACGCATACTAGTTATCTTTTTAGAAAGAATGTTAGCTATCGCCTCTAAGTATTCAATAATTGATTCATTTTTTGCAACCCCCGCTTCAATATAGATGTTAATAACTCCCAAAATAGAATCACCGTGCTCAATTGGAACAACATAATGCCCGTGTGGACTAAGTCCTTCTGGTTTTATAGTATGATCATGTCCAACACTATTGCAAAAGATCATTTTCTTGTTCTTCAAAGCACTGCCGCATAAACAATCACCAGACTGAACTGTCGAACATGATTTCAGTAGTTCCGTTGCACCATGTAATGCTACAATTTCTAAATTTCCTTCGTCATTTGTTAAAAAAATGACTCCCTTTTTCATAGAAGTCAATGAATCAGAATAAACAATCACATCCAAAACTTCCTGTAAAATAATATTGATAGGTTTATTTTCAGAAGTGATATTGAGGATTTTGTACAAATATGCTTGGTGCTCCAATCTTTTGTTTAAGGCTGCAATTTCTGATTTTTCTTGAGTTAATTCATCATTGGATTTTTTCATTCGCGCTCTAAACTTTAGGCCCGTTTTTTGAAAAAATAAGATACTAACCAGAATGAACAAATACATCAATGAGATTAGTATAACTAATATGTAATAGGTAGAACTATCATAAGATAGGTTTTCGATATAGACCCCGAAATAGTTATGGATTAGATCAAAAAATAACGCTGGTATTAAAAGAATAGAGCAGCTAATAATAAGAGGCTTAATATTATTAAGTCCAAAAAAGATAATGGGTACTGTTAAATAAACAATGACAAATAAACGAGGAGTTAAATAGAGATATATGGTATCTGTAAAACCGTTTGTTTTCGCCATTATACTTAAAGTAAGTATAATAAATGGAGGTATCGTTGATACTAGGTATTTAGCTGTCTTATACTTTTTTTTGTGCATTAAATAGAGCACAGTAAGCATGCTCAAAATTCCTAAGGGAATAATAAATGTATTGCTAAAGTCAGCTTGTTCAAATCTTAGGTTTAGTATTGAAAAAACAACAATAAAAAAAACGGTCACACTAATAGTAAACGCATTAATTAGCGTAACTGCAACAGATTTTTCTGTTGTAAGTTTGTCGTTTTTTTCTACTGAATTCAACCTCATTTCTTCTTAGTACTATACGAAATTAGCAATTTAAATTTTTAATAAAAATAGTATCGACGAGTGACTCATTTTATCATATGATTAATCATTTTATTCAGGCGAGCAATCAATTTTATTTCGAGATTTAAGCAGTTCGAAACAATAACTTTTTATTTTTGTTGGATATGCGAAACCTAGCATTTATTTTACTTTCAATAATATCGCTGTTTTCTGAATTCTCAAAAGCTTCAGAATTGGAGATTGATATCCCTAAAATGGTTTTTTCAGAAATATCAACAACAGTTGATATTAAAGCTAGTCAAGGAGAACTTCCTGATTATGTTTTGCAAGTAAATAATGAGGATTCATCAGTTGATACAGCGTTTATTGAAAAATCACAAGACGGAGCAACTGTTGATTTAGTATTTTATGGGAATGAAGAAATTAAACTCCAAAACCATACGTTAGTAGGAGAGAAGAGTGTAGCTGCTATTCCTTTATGGATGTCAATTTTGCCACCGTTATTTGCTATTTTTCTAGCACTTGTATTTAAAGAGGTTATATTCTCATTGGTTTCAGGAATCTTTATTGGTGCCGCCATTATGGGATTTTATGCAGAAGGTTTTGTAGGAATATTCACAGGCTTTTTCAGAATTATTGATACATATATCATAAACGCTCTGAATGATTCCAGTCATTTAAGTGTAATTGTATTTTCTGTAATTATTGGTGGGATTGTTGCGGTTATTAGTAAAAACGGAGGAATGCAAGGCATTGTGAATCGAGTTTCGCGATTTGCCAATAGTGCGAGAAATGGTCAGTTGGCAACATGGGGTTTGGGTATTCTTATTTTCTTTGATGATTACGCAAACACGTTGGTGGTAGGAAATACTATGCGTGCTGTAACAGATAAGTTGAAAATCTCTAGAGAGAAGCTTGCATATATTGTAGATTCAACTGCTGCGCCCGTTTCTGCTGTTGCATTTGTAACGACTTGGATTGGAGCAGAGCTTGGTTATATTTCTGATGGACTAAATGTTATTAACGCAAACGGAACAGAAATTAGCGAAGGTGTCTATTCTATTTTCCTGAGCAGTCTGTCTTATTCATTCTACCCATTTTTAACCTTATTTTTTATCTTCTATATCATTTATAGAGGAAAAGATTTTGGACCAATGTTAAAGGCAGAACGCCGTGCAAGAAAAGGTGGCGTAGTAAATCCTGAAGAGAATACGGGGGACTTAACAGAAATGGAAGATTTAAAACCTGTTGAAGGAATAAAGTATCGTGCAAGAAATGCAGTAATTCCTGTTGTAGTAATTGTATTTGGTACATTAATAGGTTTATTGTTTACCGGTTTTGAAACTTTGGGTGGTACTTTATCAGCTATAGATGCATCTTTAGAGTTAAATTCTTGGGGAGACATTTGGTCAAATATGTCATTGATGGATGGGAATCCGCAAGGTTTTACTAAAAAACTAGGGACACTTATAGGTGCTTCTGATTCTT
>CAKZPK010000211.1 GCA_937139035.1 uncultured Crocinitomix sp.
ATAGATACAGGCCATTTACCATTTGACAAGTAGCAACTTCTACTCACTTCTGTAAATAATTGATTGATACCAGGAAATATATAATCTGCAAATTGCACTTCAACAATTGGTTTTAGTCCTGCAGCAGACATCCCAACTGTAGAGCCTACAATAAAGGCTTCTTGAATAGGCGTATTAAACACACGTTCATCTCCAAATTTTTGTGCTAATGTTGCAGCTTCTCTAAATACTCCACCTAATCTACCTCCTACATCTTGCCCATATAAAAGAGCTTCAGGATGTTTAGATAATATTTCTCGAATTCCAAACAAAGCACTGTCAACCATTACGGTTGGTTTTTTACCAGCAGGTTCACGCTCTCCTTTTTCTTCTGTAATTGGAGTAGGTGCAAAATAATGGTCCGTTAAACTGGACGGATCTGGATCTTCTGAATTATAGGCTTTGTCAAAATCAGTATCTACTTTGGCTTTGATTTCTGCTTCAATTTCAAAGATGTCGCTTTCTGAAATACCAGCTTCCATAGCCAAGTTCTTCAACTGCGGATAAGGATCACGCAAAGCAGCTTCTTCCAAGTCATCTCGGTACCATTCTTTACGCACACCTGATGTATGGTGGTTTAATAATGGAACTTTTGCATGAATTAAAAATGGGCGTCTTTCTTTTCTGATTTTAGCTATTACCTTTTTGATTGTTTGATATGAAGTTTCAAAATCAGTTCCGTCAATAGTAACAACTTCCAATCCTTTAAATCCTTGAGCATAATAACTAATGTCTTGTGCTCTAATTTCATCTGCGCTAGCAGAAATATCCCATTCATTATCTTGAACCAAATATAAAATTGGAAATTGCTTTAAGGCAGCCATTTGAAATGCTTCAGAAACCTCACCCTCTGTACAAGATGCGTCTCCTAATGAACAAACAACTACTGGGTTTTCTCCATTATAATCATCTGCTTGACCTAAAATTTCTTTGTATTGAATCCCCATTGCAATTCCGGTAGTTGGAATGGCTTGCATTCCTGTTGCCGAAGATTGATGAGGTATTTTTGGCATATCTTCTCGATTCAAACTAGGGTGAGAATAATATGTTCTTCCTCCTGAAAAGGGGTCGTCTTTTTTTGCGAAAACCTGAAGCATGATTTCCCATGGCTCCATCCCAATTCCTAAAAGAATTGAATCATCTCTATAGTATGGCGAAACCCAATCTTGTGGTTTTAACTGCATTCCCAAAGCCAATTGAATGGCTTCGTGTCCGCGTGAGGTTGCGTGTACATATTTTGCAGTAACCTTTGCGTTTTCTTCGTATTTCTCAGCCATTGTTTTGGCTGTGCACATTAATTCAAATGCTTTACGAATGTCTTTTTTACTCGTTTTTATCGTCTTTTTCTTTTTTCCCGAAGCCGTCTCTGACATAAATCAAGTCTAATTTAATTTGGACGCAATTTACAAAATTTACTGCAGACTCTTTGCCAGAATGTTACCCAAAATGGGATTCTGTTGAATTGCATTGATCAATTGAATGTTGCTGATGATTGCAGCCTTAAATATTTAGTTCTGTAATTCCAGAAATTTTAGCGTTGCAGATTGACCTGAATTGTATAGTTTGTCCTTTTGCTCTTCTGTCAATGAAAAATCAGTTGCTGAAATGCCAAAATCATTAATGTTAACAGATCTTTTTCTCTCAGAAGAATCCTTTGCGTAATCAATTTTTTGAGAGTCAAGCAGCATATTGAAAACAGTCTTTACATAGTCTAGCAAATGGTCATAATCTAAATCTGAAGCTTCTCTTTTTTGATTCATTTTACCAAAGTGGAATCCAAGAGTTTGAGGATTTGTACCATTAACATCAAAAGCTGTTATTGGATAGTTATAGGTAACGCCACCATCCACATAAATATGCCCATCCGGTATCTTATTTGTAAATTTCCAGGCTCGAAAAAATACAGGAATGGACATGGATGCACGAACCGCTTCAGCAACAATTGCATTAGGGGTGGCATCAAAAGAAAATTCACGAGCTTCCTGCAAATTTAAGTCTGAGGCAAACAGTTTTAAATCTAGGTAGTTTTTATCCCTCAAATCTTTAAAGGTGGTATCCTTAGGGAGATTGATTCGTGTAAAAAAAGATTCTATAAATTCAAGAAGGTATTGTCCTTTATAAAGTCCATATTTTGTTGGGATTTTTAGTGGATTCCAGTGATCCTCAAATTTGTTGAAATCTGTTCCTTTAACAACAGTTGTTATAGTAGAAGCATCATATTTTAAACTGACTAATGCAGCTGTTATTGCTCCGGCAGATGTGCCTGCAACACGAACAACATCTTTAAGGATTTGTTTAGTTTCTAGTGCTTGGATGGCTCCGGCATATGCAATACCTTTTACACCTCCACCTTCAAATACAAGGTTTTCAATTTTCATAAGCTTTAAATTAGGTTTAGAAGAACAAGTTAAGATTTATTCAAGAATTTTGATGCGATCATCCCAATTATCTTCCTAAAAGCGAGGTGTGTATACATTGTTTTTTTCTGATGGTTCGGTAATGAGTCGTATTTAAAAATTGTATATTGTAGCATTAACCTAATCTATTAACCTAAATCAAAGTTCCTAATAATTACCTAACACTGGGGACTGTGAATTATCTATTAAAAAATGCTATGAACACAAATGATAAAAACTTGATAATGGTAACTGGCGCGGCAGCCAGAATATCTCAAGAAGTTGCTTGTATTGATAAATTGAGAGCTCAAAAAGGACTTCAAATTTCTCAAAAAGACACCATTCTGGCGGGTTTTAGCTCAGGCTCGCTTAATTTATTAGCCTTAAACTCTTGCTTTAGAGATAGTACCCCGCTAAGTTGGGATGAGGATTATAAAAACAATTTATTATGGAAATTAACCAACGATAAGGTTTTTAAACATGGAGGTTTGCACTTGTCGCTTTTAAATACAGACCCTTTACGCAAAACACTGGAAGGATTTTTAGCAGAGGCAAATGTGCATACTTTTGGAGACCTTCCATTTCAATCCTTTGTTTTAACCTTGTCAGATCGGGAGCATAATACCGAATGGGCAAATAATTTTGAAGCTACGAATCAACGTGCTTTAGTTGCTTCAGATTTGTTTATGGCATCAACGGCAATACCGGTTGTTTTTCCATGGCAAAAAATAGGTGATACTAATAGCCTTGAGCGTAATTTTCCTGAAGGGCATTTTAGTGATGGTGGAACCAAAGGTCAGTTTATAAATTTTGAATCAACAATTGGGAAATATGTTTTGGCCAATGGCCCCTTTGAAAGAATTGATATTATTAGTCCAATGCGAGAAGAAGGGACAGCAGCGGCTGAAGCATTGGAAGAAGGATTGAAAGGGCTTGGTATAAAAGATTTTGTAAAAGAAGAGGTAGGGAAATTTGCTGCAGGACATTCGTTTGGAGCATTTTTGACTTTTTTGGAAGCTATACAAGCCTGGCAAGCTACCAACGGACCATTAGCAGAAACAATTACAGTAAACATTCCACGGTTGACCAAAAATTATGGCATTTTAGATTTTAATGATGAACACGACGAATATAACACCGTTTGTGACTGGATTGATGCCAATCCAACTGATTTTGCTGTACCGTTAGATGAATTTGTTCGGCAGCATCAATCTGCTTAATAAGAAATATTTTTTTTTCAATTGGTTACCTTTTAAAAAATAGGCGCACTAATTGAAAAAAACTTTATGAATTATTTGAAAAATGCACTTGTATTATTGCTGATTATTTCAGCATCTTCCACTACTCTGGCACAAAGTGCGCCATCAATTGAAAAAGGAAACATATTAATCAATCCATCTATTACTTTGGGCTGGTATGATTACGGTTATTCTTGGGATGTTGTAAATATTATCCCTCCGGTAGCATTAAATTTCGAATATGCGAGTACGGATTATTTAAGTTTTGGATTAGAGGCCGAGTATGGTTTAAGACGCTATAGAGATGGTTTGTTTACAGCAAGCGACTATTTGTACAAATACGAGTATAAAACTGTTGGTTTTAGAGGATCTTTTCATTATTTAGATTTTCTAAAAAACTTATTGGAAGATAAAATGGGAGGATTAAATTCAGACAAACTTGATTTCTATGTTGGAGCTTCAACAGGTTTATTATGGATTAATACAACTGAAAAATGGAGTCAATTAGGAACAAATGAACAGCATGAGCGCAAGACCTTTGATTCTTCATGGAGATTTGGATATTTTGCAGGATTTAGATATTACTTTTCCAATCAGCTTGGGGCGTTTTTGGAAACAGGTAGAAACCCTTTAGGCTGGGCAAAAGTAGGGCTTACTTTAAAGATCTAATAGAAATATAATACTTGGATAAATCCCTGTTTGAGGCATTAAAGTTATAATGTTTTGAACGGGGATTTTTAATTCTATGTGTTTGATCATGAGTTTTGGTGCGAAGTTTGGTTATAACTGCTCAAAAGGGAATACTGCCATTTATGTAATAATCAGTTCAAAAAGCAGATTTTATTCCTATTTTTACGATTCAATTTTAATGATTTAGAACCTCAATTCATTCAAAATTAATGCATTGAAATTCTTTAAAAAACACATATGAAGAAATTACTTTTATTCCTATTTATCGGGATTACAGCTAATGTTGCGCAAGCCCAACAAGAATTAACCCTTGAAGATGCTGTAATGCAACAATACAGAAAGTTTTATCCGGAAAGTACTAATATGGTGCAATGGATTCCTGGAACGGATAACTACTCTTTTCTTTCTGCTGATTATCAAACGTTATTAAAAGGAAATGCAAAAAATGATAAAACAAGTACCATAATTACTACCGCTGAATTAGCAACAATGACGGGTGGGCAGCCGCGTTATGTAAATGTGGCGGAATGGGTTGATGAAAATTCATTTTATACGACTATTGGTGAGCAATACTTTTTAATTAATCTTAAAGAAAAAACGAGCGAAGCAATTGCATCTTATCCAAGTGCTTCTGGTGCTGTCGATTTTACAAGTGCATCAAAAAGTTTGGCTTACACAGTTGAAAATAAATTGTTTGTATCGAGCTTATCTTTTCCTGTGGCGCAAACAGAAGATAATGTAGTTTCAGGTCAAGCAATTGCTAGAAGCGAATTTGGAATTACAAAAGGGACATTTTGGTCAAACAATGGTCAATTATTGGCTTATTACCAAAAAGACGAAAAGTATGTTGCTGATTATCCATTGCTAAACATTGATACGCCAACCGGATCTTTAAAGTCAATCAAATATCCAATGGCTGGACAGAAAAGTGAAAGACCAGCAGTTGTTATTTTTAATGTTGGTGCAAATGAATCAGTTACTGTTAAGCCAACGGGTGAAAAGGACGATTATTTGACAAATTTTGGATGGGGACCTAAAGATGAGCATTTCTATATTGCTGAGATAAATCGTGGTCAAAACCATATGAAATTGAACAAATACAATGCGAAGACTGGCGCCTTGGAAAAAACATTGTTTGAAGAAAAAAATGACAGATGGGTTGAGCCAGAGCATCCAGTATATTTTGTGAATGACAATCAGTTTGTTTGGATGAGTGAGCGTGATGGATTTATGAATCTATATCTATATGATGATCAAGGTGCTTTAGTGAGAAAATTAACTGAGAATAAATGGGTGGCACAAGAAATTATTGGACATGATACAGAAGGTAATGTTTATTATCAAGGAACTGGAGCAAATGGAATGGAAACACATGCTTTCAAAGTGAATTTAAAAAGTGGTAAGCAAGAACAGTTAACAAGCGGTGAAGGAACACATCATGTTTCATTTTCATCTGATTATACTTTAATGTATGATCAAATGTCTTCTAACTATATTCCAAATAAAGAAACTATTTACGACCTTTCTAAAGGGAAAATGTTGAGAGAGGTATTAGTTGCCGCTAATCCATACGACGGTGTTGTAATGGGGAAAGCCGAAATTGGAACGATTAAAGCGGCTGATGGAAAAACAGATTTGAATTACCGATTAATTAAACCAAGTAACTTTGATCCAAAGAAAAAATATCCAGTATTGGTATATGTATATGGTGGACCTCACGCACAATTAATCACTAATTCGTGGTTAGGTGGTGCCAGCTTGTGGATGTATTGGATGGCCGAGCAAGGTTATTTAGTATATACTTTAGATAATAGAGGATCAGCTAATAGAGGATTTGAATTTGAAAGCGTAATTCACCGCCAATTAGGTACGGCTGAAATGGCGGATCAAATGGAAGGTGTAAAACATCTAAAATCATTACCATATGTAAATGCTAATCGTTTAGCCGTTCACGGTTGGAGTTTTGGTGGTTTTATGACAACTTCTTTAATGCTTCGTGAAGCAGGTGTATTTAATGTTGGTGTTGCTGGTGGTCCAGTAACGGATTGGAGTTATTACGAAATCATGTACGGAGAACGTTACATGGACATGCCATCAGAGAATGAAGAAGGATATAAAGCAAATAATCTTAAAAATCACGTTGCTAAATTAAAGGGTGATTTATTATTGATTCATGGAACAATGGATGATGTGGTTGTAATGCAACATAACTTAAGTTTAGTACAGGCTTTTGTTGAAGAAGGTGTTCAAATGGATTTCTTTCCTTACCCAATGCATAAGCACAATGTGCGCGGAAAAGACCGTGTTCATTTAATGCAAAAGGTATTAGACTATGTGATTGATAACAATAAGTAATTAGATCAAAAAAAATAAAGAAACCCGTTTTAGCAAATGCTGAAACGGGTTTTTTATTTCTATTCCGCGTAAAAAAATTATTTTTGAGCGTGTTTAAAATTCGCCTACTCTTATTGTCGTTGCTTTTTTGCTTTGGATCTTTATGTGGTAGTGCGACAGTTTTGGATTCTCTCTTAAACACTTTGTCCGAAATTCCAGCAGCCACAACTTCAGAGAATCTGGATCAAAAAAGTATATTATGTAATAATATTGCGGTGCGATATCAAGAGCTTAATGAACAAAATAAAGCTCGTTTTTATTTTTTACAGTCCATTGCTTTTACTGAAGAGAGAATTGAGCTAGAAAATGATTGGAATGCACAAAATTGTTATGATTTGGCATATCTCTACCGAAACTTGGCAACGTTTGAATCAACTACAGGAAATAAAGAGCAATCGACTCTTTACATTGATAAATCAGAAAGTTATTATAAGCGATTAGAAGCCCAATTGTCTAATGAAGAATATAATGCAATTATGGTTGAGTTTTATCATAGCAATTTTGCCATGACCTATCATAGAAAAGACTATGAAAAAGGGGATCTTTATTTAATGAAAGTGGAAAGTATGCTCAAAAAAACAGGGCGAAATTCTATTTATTTGGCAGAGAATTATCGCTTTCGAGCAGAGCTTTTATCTGCGACTAAAAACTATGACGACGGAGAGTTGTATGCAGAGAAAGCCTTGCAAGCATATGACAAAATTGCAGCAAATTATCCTGTTGATGAACATGTTTACGTCCGAAGTTATATCACCGCCAAGTTTCGAAATAAGAAGTATGAAGAACTCATTGCTTTTTTAGATCAAAGACCCGGATATCGAAGTATGGAGGAAGCAATTGAGTCAGCTGAATCTGACGCTGTGGTTGACCTGAGTAATTTTGTAGATAATATTTTTATTCGATCCTTTGCTTTAATACGGATGTACAAACTCACAGATAATATTGAATTAATTAACCAAGCTGATCGTTGGCAACATGTAGCATTTCAAATTGCAGAAGATTATATTGTTAAAAACAACGTAGACAAAATTGGAAATATTATTTCTGACCCGGAAAACAAAGTGGTTGGAAACCTAATTTGTATGGCATTTTTAAAGAATCATGAAGCATTAACTACTGATAAAATTATAGAAGGACTTCGAATGATTGATGTGCAGCAATCTGCAAGACTGCATGTTGAAAGGGTGTCATATGGTGTAAATAAGCAATTGTCTCAGGAGGAGAAAAAAATGAAGAACGAGCTTATTTATGTCAATCTGAAATTAGAGGAGGCATCAAAACAGAATGATAATACTATAAATAGCGACTCCTTGCGAGATATAGCTTATTCCCTTTCATCAAAAATACAGAGATTGAGTAAACAAACAAAGCATGATAAAATCATGGCCGAATATCAAATTGGGCAAAATCAATTTAAGGAGTTGCTCAATAACTTTATAGAACATTCAAATAAAAACGTTGTAACTTATTTTTACGAAAACAAAAATGATTCGGTTTATGTTATAGGAGCCAATCAAGAAGAAGTTTATTTTGAAGCGCTACCAGTGCCGAAAGACTTTATTCCACTGATTACAGAATCATATCAGTTAAATGCGCATTTGCAGTCAACGGCAGAGGCAATTGCGCGTCAAAAAGAGTTAAATCAAGTCTTGTATCGTTATTTAGTAAAACCCATACAGCCTTATTTTAGGACAAACGAATTATTGATTTATCCTAACAATGAAATTAGTTATGTGAGTTTTGATGCCTTGCTTGATGAGGATGGTAAATATCTTTTTGAATCTTATGCGCTGCAATATACAAGCTCGTTGTTTTCTGTAATTAATGAGAAAAAGGTACCTAGTGGAAACCCTACTTTTGCCTCTTACTATCCCGCTAATTATGGCACAGATACATTGGCTTATTTGAATAATGGCGAACATGAGGTTAGCGAAATTAAAAATGTATTAGGTGGTGAAAGTTTCAAAGGGAGTGCTGCCACAAAACAGAGCTTTCTGGATGTGTCCAACCAAAAGCAAATCTTACATTTAGCTTCCCACTCAGTTCTTAATGTTGCACGGCCTTATGAGTCTTATATTTTGTTTGATCAAACAACGGATACAACTGAAAATAGATTATTTGCATATGAAGTTTTTTCTAAGACGCTGAATTGTGAAATGGTCACATTAAGTTCTTGCAATTCGGCGAAGGGAGAAATAGAAGAGGGGATAGGTGTAGTTAGTTTGGCTAATGCATTTTATTTTGCTGGCGTTCCTGCAACAGTTAGCAGCTTATGGAGTGCGCAAGATAAAAGTTCATCTGAAATAATGATTGACTTTTATACCAATTTAAAATTGGGCTTTAATAAGTCGCAAAGTTTGCAGCGTGCCAAAATCAACTATTTCAAACGAGCAGATAAGATTAAAAAGCAACCGTTTTTTTGGGCTAATTATGTCGTGTATGGTGATGATTCTCCTCTTTTTGAAAAATCAAATTCAACATCTTGGATTAAATATTTAATTGGATTTGGGTCGGTCGTTCTGCTATTGGTTGTCGTGTGGTTTTATCCAAAGAAAAGATAAAGTTTGGCAAGGTATTTTGAATTGATTTGGCGGTTTAATAAATTTATTTCACCTTTGAAATTATGCTCCCTAAAAATAGTGGTGTGAGATGAGAAATTGATGTTGTAAGTATCAATCAATTCAAGACCCAAACAATAGAATTATTATTTATGATAAGTATGCGGCCATTTTTTTTCTTGGCCATGTTAATTGGAATTTCAGGCAGCCTTAGGGCTAGTAATTTGGATTCATTGCTAAATGAGTTATCCATACTTGAGGACAAAAATGAACCATCAGACCTTAGGAGTAAAGCTCTGATATGTCAAGAGGTGGCAGATTGGTACAATAAAATCTACAGCGATCAGGATGATTCACGGTCATATCTTTTACAAGCAATATCTTTTAGAGAACAATTCCTCGAGAAAGCTATTGAACCGTTGAAAGAGGATTATTTGGACTTAGTTGAACTCTATCGTAAAATCGCATTATTTGAATCCTTTCGAGGAAATCTTTTAGCATCAAATGAATATCTAGTAAGTTGTGAAAATTTATTGAAAAGCTTAATAGGGGTAATTCCTATGTCTAGTTATAATGAGGCTTTATTTGATTTTTATCATTCAGCCTTTGCCTTAAGTTTAAGATCAGGGAATATTGAACAGGTAGAATTGTATTGGGTTCAGGCTTACGAAATTGCTGAAAACAGTTCAAACCTTTCTCATTTAAAAATGAATCTGCTTAGCGAAAGGTCGGTGTTCTATTCCATAACAGGGCGTCATTCAGAGGCTGTTGATTTTGCAAAACAGGGTTTAGCTTTGTATGAAAAACAAGATACGTCAGATCAGCCACACGATCGTTTTATTCACTTTGTGATAAGGGCTCAGTTTTATGGTGAGGAATATGAAGAATTGATTGAATTCATAGGAGAATATCCGCAGTATGATTCATACATAAGCATGGAGAAATATTTGGATGCTAATCCAAATATGGTAACCAGAAGTTTTTTTGAAAACATCTTTCTTCTTGCAGAAACGGAACGGTTTCGATTTGAAAAGACTAAGAATAAGAATTTCCTTGAATCTTCATATGTATGGGCAAAGGGAGGTTTTTTATTAGCTGAAAAAGTTGCCTTGCAAAATGATGGAGAAAAAATTGGAAACGTTATTTTGCGATCAGAAGAAAAACTGATAAAATTCTTATCAATATTTCACATTTATTCTGACGAAGTAGGGGTGAGCAGAGAGAATGTAATAGAACTCATCCGAATACTTGATACTTATCAGTCTGGAAGGCTGCATTTAGAAAGAATATCTCAAGAGATTAATGCGAATCACTGGAACAGAGAAAAAGAGCTCAAAAATCAGATTATCTTTTTAAATAAAGAGATTGATGAATTGGCAGATAATGAAGACCTCAGAAATGAACATAGAAAGTTGTCTCATGAATTGGCAGATTTAAAAAAGAAAACAAAAAGATCTCAAATTTTAGAAGAATATCGATTCAATAATACACAATTCTCATCCAGGTTAGAAACTTATTTGCAAATAGATTCAACTACCTTAATTACTTATTTTCCTGATCGGACAAATCAATGTGTTTATGTTGTTGGTGTAGGTGTGGAAAATAGTTTCTTTGACAAAATTCAAATTGAGAATTTAACCGTAATGATTGAACGGTCCTATGCTTTAAATGGGCAAATTCAATACAATTCAGACAGTCTTGATATTCAAAAGAAGTTGAATCATGATTTGCATAATTATTTAATCGCCCCTTTTCAATCTAAATTTGAATCAAACAACCTTCTTATTTCTCCAATGAATGAATTAAGCTATGTCAGTTTTGATGCCTTGTTAGATAGTAATAATAACTATTTGGTGGAGGATTATCGGGTACATTATTCTTATTCCTTTTACGGAATTATTTCGGATAGAAAAGAGACAATAGCATCAAAACGATTCATGTGCTTTTATCCTTCAAATTATGGCGTGGATTCACTTTCAATATTATCTAGTGCAGCCGAGGAGGTTAGCACCTTTGAGCAAAGTTTTAATGCGGAGGTTTTCAGGTCCTCGAAGGCTACAAAAGCAAACTTTTTGAAACATGCAACTGAGGCTGATATCATTCATTTGGCTTCTCATTCTATCATGAATTCTGAGCATCCTTATCAGTCTTATTTGGTATTTGATGGGATTAATAATGATTCCTTAAACCGTCTTTTCGCACATGAAATCTTTGCGTTAAATATCCAATCAGCAATGGTTACTTTAGGTTCATGTAATACTGCAAAAGGCAAAATTGAAGACGGTACAGGAATTATAAGTTTAGCTAATGCCTTTTATTATTCAGGTATTCCTTCAACTGTTGGAAGTCTTTGGAGTGCTCAGGATAGAAGCTCGTCAGTAATAATGGTTGATTTTTACACAAACTTAAAAATGGGGTTCAATAAATCAGAAAGTTTGCAACGCGCAAAAATCAAGTACCTTAAGGAAGCTGATAAGATTAAAAAGCAACCATTTTTTTGGGCAAATTATGTGGTTTATGGAAATGATCAGCCGTTATATGAAAAAGGGGGAAGCGTAAGTTGGTGGCGTTGTTTAATAGGGGCAAGCTTGTTGGTTGTTTTGATATTCTTGGGACGAAAATTATTCTAGTTCTACTAATAATTTCTCGGCATCAGTGAAATAATCACTTTCTTTTTGAATAGCCAACAGCGTTTCTTTTGCTAATTGTGCATTGTCATTTCCAAGATAGGCAAGTGCCAAGTGAAATTCAGAAATTTCGTTAAAGATACCATCCGTTTGTAAAACACGTTTGTAGGCATTAATTGCAGCCTCGTATTCGTTCAAAGCTAAGTGAGATTCGCCACTATAAAACTGGGCGTTAATATTGTCAGGATACCCTTCAAATAAAGTAATAGCAGCTTGATATTCTAGAGCTTCGTATCGCATTAACCCTTCATCTAAGTCTTCTTTTTCGCCTCTAACAGTTAAAATATTGTCATAAGGTTGAAAATTAGTCGCAACTAAATCCTGATGACTAGGTTGCCCCATAAAATAGAGTATAGAAAAGGTTGCAATAATCGCTATTGATGCGGCAAGACCAATTAATCGAATAGGAATTACTCGTGTTTTCTTTTCTGCATTTTCCTTTGCAGATTTGTCCCATTCGCTAAGCTTGTCTTTAAATGCAATAACTTCCGCATCAAGCATGTCTTGCTCAAAGCTCTTAAATTCTGCAAAAGTCAATTTAAAAGCGTTGTCGTTGCTTAATCTTTCCTCAAAGTTCAAGCGTTCCTCCGCGTTTAATTCATTTTGAATGTAGGCATCAAATAATGCGATATGTTCTGCACTTAATTCCATTTATTTCAACATCTGTTTTTTTAATTTTTCTAAACACAAATATTTTTTCTTCTTAGCGCCTTGCTCATTTTTATAGCCTGTTTTTGCAGCTATAGCTTCCATACTATTTCGCTCCCAATAAAAAAGCGTTAGTATAGTTTTGCAAGGATCGCCCATAGCTTGTATGGCTTGCGCTAATTTTCTTCTTCTGTCGTCATCAATTTCATTTCCATTAAACGCATTGGATAATACGTCAACCTGATCCAATTCATCATTGTCATTGATGTCTAATGACCTGTTTTCTTGATCACGTTCTCTCCACCACTCTCGCACAATCATTTTTCCTATTCCAAATAAATAGGTTTCAATGCTAGCTTCAAGGTTGTCTAACTTTCCACGTTTAATATTAAAATATAAAATTGTAAAACTGCGCTGGTATATTTCACTGCACGCTTCTTGTTCGCCAATTTTATATTTCCCTTTTAGCCAATTCACAAATTTTGGTTTGAATTCACCATAGATGCGCTGAACAACTCGCTCATCTTGATTTTGAATTGACTGTATGGTAGCTTTTTTATCCAATTAATGCGGTGTAAAATGAATAGGTAACCGATTTGTATAAATTTCTTTTTCGATAAAAATAGAAAAAAACTTTGCTGGGCTGGTTACCTTCTCATTTTTTCGATCACTAAAGAGCAAAATAAAAATCGAAAAAATGAAAAATTTAAGAATTCCAAGTGTTCTGATGATTGCTTTCGCCGGATTAAGTTTGGTGGTAACTGCATGTAAAAAAGACGGATGCACAGATCCATTAGCAAGTAATTATAATAATAATGCTAATCATGATGAT
>CAKZPK010000212.1 GCA_937139035.1 uncultured Crocinitomix sp.
AGATATGAGTATTTCTTGTATCTTTCAAAGTAATTAATAACGAATGAATAAAACCTTTGTAGTAGGCGATTTGCATGGATGTTATGATGAATTCATTGCATTGTCAAATCAAATTGGAATTGCTGATAGTGATTTATTGATAGCACTCGGAGATATTGTTGATCGTGGAAATAAATCGCAGGAACTGTATCATTATTTTAAAAACCGAGATAATAGTGTGGTTTTAATGGGGAACCATGAACGAAAACATCAACGCGGAATTTTGAGCTATTCTCAAGAAATTGTTAAAGTACAGTTCGCTGAACAATACGAAGAGTTTAAGGCTTGGACCAATACGTTGCCGTATTATTATGAAACGGAAGATGCCATTATAATTCATGCTTTTTTTGAACATGATAAAACCCTTGGCGCTCAAAAAGAAGAGGTGCTTGCAGGTACTACTTCAGGTTCACGGTTATTAGAGGCAAAATATGGAACGGGTAAATATTGGTCTGATTATTATGATGGTAAAAAACCAATTATTTACGGGCATCATGTAACAGGAGACAAACCTAAAATTAAAAACAATACATACGGTATAGATACTGGAGCATGTCATGCAGGTTATTTAACTATTATAGAATTACCAGGCTTTATCATCCATCAAATTAAAGTAGAAACAGATTATTGGAAAGAAGAGCAAGCAAAATGGCAAATACCTGTTTTAAAGGCAAAGAATTGGGATACAATGAAGATTGAGCATGTCCAAGGTCAATTAGAAAAGCTAAGTTATAAAGAAGAGCCTGAAATACGGGAAGTTCTTAAAATGATTGAAATATGGATTGAAAAGGTTGTGAATTGCTACGAACTTATCAAGGATAAAATAGAAGAAATAACCTTGGAATTACAAACTATATTAAAGGGTGATTTTAAGAGAGAGGTTTCAAAACATAAGTATAGAAGTTTTATATATAAAGCCAATTCAAATAATCTGCAAATAAAGGATTTAAAGAAACATTTTGACACGCCAAAAAAAGTAGTGCAAATAGCAAAGGATCTAGATATGACAGATATTCCTGAATTGCATCTGTAAGAGTCTTGAGTGTTTTTCTGAAAATCATAACACCTAGAAAGCATTAAATAATATTGTATTATGAACTCGTTTTTATAAACTATTTATTAAACGATACCGTTTATTAAAATTTGTGACGTATATTTGTTTTTCTAAACGACAACGTCTAATAATGCCGAAAATAATTGCAAAAAAGGAAGACTGGATAATTTTGGGATACAAGTTGTTTTCTAAAACAGGAATAAATGGAATAGTGGTTGAAAAGATGGCGCTAAAACTAAAGGTGAATAAGTCTAGCTTTTACTGGCATTTTAAAACTAAAAAAGACTTTTTAGATGAAATAATCTCTTTTTGGATTTCGACAGATACGAATAAGATAATTGTAAAGGTAAAGACCAAATCAATAGGGAAAGAACAGTTTAATTGCTTGATAGAATTGGTGTTTAAGAAAGAACCGTATTTAGATTTCATTTTTTTTCTAAAAAGGTATGCATTGAAAGATAAGAAAATTCAAGAGTTAATAGATGAGGTTGATAATCAAAGAATTGAATTTGCAAAAAGCATCTTAATGGAGATGGGGTTTTCTGAGCATGAAGCAAAAATTAAAGCCGTGCTTTTATACAAGTATCTAATAGGGTATCATGAAATGATCCGCTACAAAAAACAAAGTCCAAATTATTTGAAAGAAGTAAAAAAAGAGCTCAATCAATTTATAAAATTTTAAGTATGAATACCAAAAACAAATATTGGATAATTGCAGGAGCACTGAACTTGCTTACTTTCATTTTGCATTTAATTGGAGGACAATTAGATCTAGTAAACCCAATGATAGAATCATCATTGAGCCTTGATAAAAGCGCACAATTAGTTGGAGCTTGGAATATGGTAACCATTATTCTATTGGCAACGTCTTTTGTCTTATTGGCAGCAGGGGTTGGAAAAAAATATTCAACAAATACTGAAATGATAAAGTTTGTTGGATATTTAAATCTATCTTTTTGTTTACCATTTATAGTGGCTGGCTTATATTATGGCTTATTTGTTCCTCAATGGGTCTTTTTTCTGCCAATTGGAGTGTTGACAATGGTTGGGTTAAAGAAAAAACAGGGCTTAGAATTGGTAGGGAAATAAAAGCGAAAAGGCAAATGCAGGATTATATCGATTTAGCAGAAAAAAATGGAGTTACGCTTTTAGATACTGGAAAGTGTCAGTTTTGTGGTGCAAATACAAAAAGAGGAATACATGAATGTTTAGAAATATTCAACCTTGGATTTCAGGAAATTGATTTTTCTAATATAGAAAATCATATTTATCGATTTTTAATTGTTGACGCACATACATTACAGCATCCTGAAATTCATGGTAGGTGGAATAATCATTTCCACCTTTCAAGATTGCATTTAATTTTTAAATATGAAATTAAGTGGACATATCAAGACTCACCAAAACTGAGTGATTGTTTAAATAAATACAAGGCGAATAAACCGCACGAATACTTGATTCCCGCAGAAGTTCTTAAAAGAGGGAGGATAACCACAACTGATATTTTAGCAAGTGCTAACAAAGAAGATGAGTGCAAAGCTTTAATAAAGCAATGGGCATTGGAAGTTTATGAAAATTGGAATACGTATCATAGCATTGTTGACATCATTGCAAAAAGGTTTTTAAATTGAGAATAAGGAGAAATTTTAGAATTCTGCAAAAAGTATTCGACCTTCTGCAATTTAGTTAAGTTCAATACAGCAGTTTACAGGAAATTTGTGACAGTAATTATTAAACCAAATAAAAATGTCACAACACAACAAAACATTACCTGCTGTATTAATAACAGGCTGTTCTTCAGGAGCAGGGCGCGCAGCAGCTTTACATTACTTAAAAGCCGGGTATCCAACCTTCGCAACAGCAAGACGATTGGCGTCTATTCAAGATTTGAAAAATGCGGGCTGTGAAACGCTTGAACTTGATGTTACCAAACAAAACACGATTGAACAGGCTGTAAAGGCCATTGAACAAAAGCATGGTTCGGTTGGTATTTTAGTAAATAATGCTGCAATTGGAATTATGACTCCAATAGAAACTATTCCAATTGACGAAGTTCGGAGACAGTATGAAACCAATATTTTTGGATTATTAGCGGTAACACAGGCTGTAATTCCTGCAATGAGAAAAGCAGGTAAAGGTCGTATAGTCAATATGGGATCAAGCGGTGGCGAGTTTACAACACCTGGCGGTGGCGTTTATCA
>CAKZPK010000213.1 GCA_937139035.1 uncultured Crocinitomix sp.
CTAACAATGTGCTTAATTTACTTATTGCAAATTGTTCTTATAAAATTGATTCCTCCCAAATCAACTAAATATTTTGCGTCACATCTAGGGTTGTTGCTGCTGGTTTTGCTATTTTTTATTTTCAAGGGCTTTCTTGTTGGAAGTTTTTACCTGCCTTTCTTTATTCTATTTTTAGTCATATTTTTTTGCACAAATTTTTTATTGAAATTATATCTGAAAGGACTAAGGTTCAGGGTTTTTGTTAGATTGGAAATGAATGAGCCAGCAATTAGGGCAGTAATAATTGGTGAAATAGGATTTGCCTTGTTTCTATCTGCTTGGTTGACCCTATTTTTTTATTCACCTTCTACTAATTTTTTTCTGCCAATAATTGACCCTTTTTTGATCATCTTATTTTATTTACTCCTGTCAATTCAGGGGTTGTATTACTCACATAATGAAGTGAAACGTAAAGCTTCAGATATTCAAAATAATGATGACTGGATTGCTTATTATCAGAATGTTGTGTTAAGTTGGAATAGGATATTGATCTTCGGTTATGTTGGTTTGGCAATTTTGATATTTAGTGTAATGGTATTAGAGAAGATGACTTTCTCAGGATTACCATATGTTGCTGTTGTGGTTTATGTTTCTTCAATTGGAATTTATATGGGTGGGAGGAAGAAAGCGCGATCAAAAAAGAAATATGAAGTTGATTTAGAACGTAAATCGAAAATAAAGGATTTGACCAAGGATAAAAAAGAGGCATATACGTCCCTTAAAAATGAATTAATCTTATTAATGGATGAAGAGCAACTTTATCTTAATAGAGCCATTACAATTCAAGATATGGCTTCTAGGTTAAAGACGAATAATAAGTATTTGTCAGAAGCAATTAATACACAGCATGGACAAAGTTTTGGTTCGTGTGTGAATAAGTAAAGAAAAGAACACGCTAAAAAATTACTAAAGAATCCAGAGAATAATCATTATACGATAGAGACTATAGGTGAATTGTCAGGTTTTAACTCAAAATCTTCCTTTAATTCAGTTTTTAAAAAAATGGAAAAAATGACACCTTCAATTTATAAATTAAATCATCAAAAAGAGGGAAAGGATAGTGAATTAACTCATTAATTGCGATTCAATTTGTTTTAGTTTCTGTGCCACCTTGCGCATTATTATGTCTTTATTCTTTAAAAACTCATTTTTGCGTTTATTATCAACTCCAAATGGATCACATATAATTTGACCAATATTGTTTGATTGCCAAAATTCATTTAATTTTTCTGAAACTCGCATCTGTATTTCTCCATTGGTGCTAATAGATCCTATGAAGCTTTTAGGCCGACTTCTTGTTATCAAATTAATACCCAATGATGTTGAGTTTAAAGCCAGCTGACCAATAGCGTCAATTTTGCCAGAATATATTTTTGGAAAGAATTTTTTCGACATAAAAGGATTGAATTTCCCGGTAGGTATTGCAATGATTTTCCCTTCCTTATCAATTTTACCAGTTAATTTGGATGCATGACCATTTAATAGATCAATTTCAACTCGGGTAACTGAAAATTTAAGATTTTCTCCTTTTAATAAATCCATATTTCGATTCCATATCATGTTAAATTCAGAATCTTCTAATTCTAACAAGTTGAGTAGGAGGTTGAGTTGTTTTTTACGTATTCTTAAAATTTTGTTGACACGTCTAGACTTCCAAAGTGATTTTTTACCATTCAGTTTTTTTAAGTTTATTATTGTCTTTTGAATATTTAATTCTAAGGATCTGGACATGAGGTAATCGCAGGTTAGATTAATTCTTGTCGCATGGAATTGGTTTCAATCCAAAATACTCTAGAATTCCAGTATTATTAAGATGTATATAATGACATCCTGTTTCGTCGTCGCATTCACCGCAATATATTGCAAACCGCCATCTAATAGTAGGCGATTCACAACAATAATAATCTGTTTTAATTTTTATGAATGAAATTATAACCAAACTGAAAGCAAGAGCAGTGCAAATCACGAGAATTCGCCTAATTCCTTTCGTCATGGTTCCAAATTTAAATGTTAGTTAAAATACTAAACCAACTCTTTAAACTTTCCTTTACTTTTTCTAATCTTACATGAAACTACTTTGTATTCAGGACAAAGTGCCTCAGTACAATGCTCGTCAGATGTGATTGTATTCAACATTATTTCAGGAAAGTGGAAAGTTGAACTTAATATTCCAGGTTTCATTTCATCAGTGATTTCAGCTTTAATATCTACTTTTCCACGTGGTGATTCCACACAAACCAAGTCTCCCTGCGCAATTCCGTTTGCTGCAGCATCATCCGGATGAATAAGTAATACATCTTCTGTCAAAATTTCAACATTACCAGTTCTTCGCGTCATAGCCCCACAATTATAATGCTCTAATTCACGATTGGTCGTAATAATATATGGGAATTCTTCGCTGTGTTTGCTCGTTTCGCGTGATTCTACATATGGGAAGAATGAGAATGCTCCTTTACCACGTTTGAAAGACTCTGTATGTAGTAATTGTGTATCCGTTCCATCAGCAGCAACTGGCCATTGTTTTCCATTGTCACCTAATTCACTCCAAACTACACCTTTAAAGAATGGTACAATTTGTGAAATTTCTTCAAGCATACCAGCAGCTGTATAATCAGCTTGCTTATATCCCATGCGGTTCATCACATCAACAATGATTTGTCCATCAGGTTTAGTTCCTTCAATTGGTTCAACAACTTTTTGAACGCGTTGAATTCTTCTCTCTCCATTGGTAAATGTTCCTTCTTTCTCTAAGAAAGAAGCGCCTGGAAGAATGACTGTAGCATGTTTTGCTGTTTCAGTCATAAATAGTTCTTGTACAATTAGCAGCTCTAGGCTATCCATGGATTTTTTTACCTTATTGGTGTTAGGGTCTGTTTGAACAACATCCTCACCAATAATCCACAAAGCTTTTAGGTCTCCGTCAAGCGCCGCATCAAACATCTCTGGAATTTTGTATCCAACATGAGATGGTACTTTGTCTGATCCGTAAAACAGTTTGTATTTTTCATTTATTTCTGGATTGGTAACATCTAAATATCCAGCACCTTGATGCGGTTGTGCTCCCATATCTGCTGCACCCTGTACGTTGTTCTGTCCTCTAAGTGGATTAACTCCCGCCCCCGGTTTTCCAATATTTCCAGTAATCATTGCTAAATCAGCAATTAATTGAACTGTGAATGTTCCTTGATAATGCTCAGTAACTCCTAAACCATGGAATTCCATAGCTGCTTTCGAGTTTGCATAGGCTAAACTAGCTTCTTTCACAAGGTTTTTATCTACACCTGTGATTGCAGCCATTTCATCCATGTCCAACTTCAATATTTCATCACGCATCTCTTCATAACCTTCACATCTGCTATCAATAAATGATTTATCTTCTGCATTTTCAGTTATGATGTAATACAACATCATATTCAATAAAGCTACGTTAGTACCTGGTTTTAATTGAAGGTGGTACGTTGCATATTTTGCTAACTCTATTCTTCTTGGGTCTATCACAATACTAGTGACTCCCTTCATGAATTTTTGTTTAATCTTAGCTCCTGTTACTGGATGCGCAGCAGTTGGATTAGCTCCAATAACTATGATACAATCAGTATATTTTAAATCTTCAATAGAATTAGTCGCTGCACCAGTACCAAATGCACGTTGCATTCCTAATGCGGTAGGAGAGTGGCATACTCTTGCGCAACAATCAACGTTGTTTGTACCAACAATTGCACGCATTAGTTTTTGCATCAAGTAATTTTCTTCGTTTGGGGGTCTTGCAGATGAGATTCCTGCAATAGCATCTGGTCCGCTTTCACGAATAATTCGTTTGAATTCATCAGCGATATAATCATAGGCTTCATCCCAAGAAACTTCTTCAAACTCACCATTGCTTCTTTTTATCATTGGCGATCGCAAACGATCTGCATGATTATAAAACTTAAAAGCATATCTACCTTTTAAGCAAGTATGTCCGCCATTAGCTTGCGCATTAAAAGGCGCTTGAATAGACAAAATTTCGCCATTTCTTGTAGAAACATCCAAATTACAACCTACACCACAATAAGTACAAACCGTTCTGGTAACTTCTGCAGTTTTAATAGATTTTGATTGAAAAACATCAGAAATAGCACTTGTAGGACAAGCTTGAGCACATGCTCCACAGCTTACACAATCCGATTCCATAAAGGATTCGTTTGCTCCTTTAACAATATGGCTATCAAAACCTCTGCCTGCCATGCTTAATACAAACTCTCCCTGTACTTCGTCACAAGCGCGCACACATCTGTAACAGTTAATACATTTTGAAAAATCTGAAGTCATATAAGGGTGAGATAAATCTTTCGTTTTATCTAAATGATTGTCACCTTCATCATAACGCACTTCTCTAATACCAACTTGTGCTGCAACATCCTGCAGTTCACAATTACCATTTACTTCACATGTTAGACAATCTAACGGATGATCAGTTAATACCAATTCAATAATGTTTTTACGCAAGCGTTGTACATTATCAGATTCAGGATAAATGTACTGACCTTCATTAATTGGTGTGTGACATGAAGCCATAGCTTTTGTCTTACCATCTTGTTCAAAGGCAACATCTACACTACAAACTCGGCAAGAACCAAAGGCCTCCAAGTTGGGAGCGTCACAAAGTGTTGGAACTTTTTCGGTATGATGTCGCTTTAAAAAATTTAAGATAGACTCTCCATCTTCTATTTCATATGGCTCGTTATTTATGTAGGCTATTTTCATGTGTGCGTTGTATTTGAGAATAGAATTAAGTTCTGTTTGAATATTTGATTAATTGGCTTTGAAGTATGCTTTTAGCTCTTCATCAAAGTACATTAATGCGTTTTGAACGGGTAAAGGAATTCCTCCTCCGTGTGCGCATAATGATCCAACTTGTAAGGTATGTAGTAAGTCGTTTAACAGCTCTCGGTCAATTTTTGATTCACCGTTTGCAGCACTTTTAAACATTTCATGGCCGCGTTTCGTTCCAAGGCGACATGGGAAACATTTGCCACAACTTTCGAATGCAGCAAAATCAAATAGGTGCTCAATAAACTTTATCATTGGAAAAGTTTCTGGAACACAAACTACAGATGCGTGACCTAATAAAAAGCCTTCATTCCCAAATGATTCGAAATCGACAGATAATGAATCAATTTTGCTGGTAGGAACCAATCCTCCTAAAGGACCTCCAATTTGCATAGCTTTTACAGATTCTTTGAAACCTCCACCCAAATCATTAACAACAGTTGAAAGTGGTGTACCCATTTCAACCTCATAAATTCCCGGTTTATTAAAGAAGCTATCTAAACAAACCAATTTTGTACCACTTGATTTGGCTGTACCAATGTTTTTATAATTTTCGCCTCCATTTTCTAAAATGTAATGGATAGCTGCCAAGGTTTCAACGTTATTAACTACAGTTGGTTTGTTGAATAGTCCTTGTTGTGTAGGGTAGGGAGGTCTTGTTCTAACTTCAGGACGTTGTCCTTCAATTGAGTTAATTAATGCCGTTTCCTCTCCACATATATAGGCACCCTGTGCTCTAATAATTTTAAAATTAAAGTTGAAACCTGAACCCAATATGTTCTCTCCAAGAAGATCGTTTGCTTTTAATTGATTAATTGCCTCTTGAATAATATTACTTGAATCTGGATATTCAGCTCGGATATATAGGATACCATAATCAGCCCCTGTAATATAGCCCGCTATCATCATTCCAAATAATACCGAATGCGGTTGTTTTTCAAGTAAATATCGGTCAGAATAAGCTCCTGGATCACCTTCGTCAGCATTGCAAATAATGAATTTTTGGTCAGAATCAATTCCTCTGCAAGATTCTAATTTGAATCCCATTGGGAAACCTGCTCCGCCTCTGCCTCTAATATTAGAAGTTTTAATCTCTTCTAGGGCTTTAGTCGGTTCTTGTTTTAAAACAGTTTTAAGAAGTTCATAGTATGCATCAAAACCTACAAATGGTGAAGTTAGCACAGCAGTTCCGCTTGCAACAGTTGAATAATCATCATCTGAAATGCCGTTTTCTTCAACTATTGCTGCAATTTCCTCATCAGATTTTGCCGAGTAATTTTTTCCATTAATGTGAAAAGCCCCATTTTCATGACAACGTCCTAAGCAAGTCATATGACCAATCTCATCCGCTTTAAAATGCTTTTCTAGTGAAAGAGAAACCGCTTCTTGTTTGCCACTACATAAACATGCTGTGCCATTACACACATAAGCTTTTTTGTTTTTGTTTTCTGGCTTCATGAAGTCATAAAAGGTAACAGCTCCGTAGGTTGTTGATTTTCCTACCAGGAATTCTTCCGCAATTTTTTCTAAATCCTTTGCTGAGGGAGTACCTGTTTGGCCTGATGCTATTCCTAATTCTTCAAATAAGTTGGTTTCAAGTCCTTTTCTTCCGGACAATTCACTTAAATTCTTTGACATATATAGATTTCTTTGCTCTAAATTTAGTAAAAAAGATCATGAATCAATATTATCTCCTGCTCAATTATTAAGGTTAAACTGTTAGCAGAGTTTAATAATATTTCAACGAATTGTTAAATTGCACAAAGTATTACTAATTATTAACAAGATGAATAAAGCGGAAATTGATTCACTAATAAAACGAAACATTGGTCAATTAGCCTTAGTAGCAGGGGTTATAGGGATTTCGCCTCATTTATTAGGGTTTCTTCCATCATTGTCTAGAACTTTGATAGATGTTTTAATTCCGTTTTTGCATATTGGAAGCCCAGGAGTTTACTTTAATTTTGGAGATTCATTATTGTTGACAGGTTATAATGAGTATACAGGAATGCACTATAATTATATGTCCATATTTTTTTATGGATTGATTTTGTATGGCTACTATGATTACAAAAAGGATTCTGGTAGTAACAGTAAAGTTTTATTGTTTGTCTTTTCTATCATTCTAATAAGTCAATTAGTTGGTTTGTTAAATTTCACATTGAACTTCATTTTTCCTTCCAATTGGTTTTTTTATAGTTGGATGACAATACTATACCTTATTTCGTCTGTCGTTTGGTCATACATTTCATTTGTAATTGTGAAATCTTTGATTGGAGATGGAGCATTAGTTACAGCGTTGAAAACCGCAGACGGTGTTTTAGATAAAACGGAGTATTCGACAGAGTTGGGAAGGGAAGATGGTTCTGTTCGTTCTTCAATTAATGAGCGATTATTACATCATATCATTGATACTGTTTTGTGTGCAACGCTATGTACTTCTGGTGCCTTTTATTTATTGATGGATCTTTCTTTGTTCGGAGGTTTGAGCTTAGGTGAAAACTTAATGCTTGTTTTATTAATGCTAATAGGAAGGTTTTTATACTATCCATTTTTCGAGGCTGTTTTAGGGACAACACCTGGTAAAATTGTAACAGGATCTATTGTTGTAAAAGAAGATGGAAGTAAAGTCCGATTAAAGGACGCTATGAACCGAACTCTTTCTAGAGTTGTGCCGTTTGAGCCGTTTTCATTTTTAGGAAAAAATGGAGGTTGGCATGACAGATGGGCGGATACTAAAGTAATTAAAGGAAGATTTGAAGAAAGAAAGGAAAATACAGTTGATGATTGGGATGATTTTTAATTCATCTAACATTAATAGTTAGCCATTTTTACCATTAAAAATTCAAAGTATTTTCTTACTTGTGAATTACTACAAGTGTGATTATTGATAATCATTGCGTAGGCCAATTTTTTTCCAGTTTTTGTATCAACATAACCAGCATAGGATTTGCAGCGTGTCATAGTTCCACTTTTTCCATATACGCGTCCTGCAGCTGAAGTTCCTTTGCACATTCCACTCATGGTTCCTCGCTTACCAGCTAATGCTAGGCTTTCTCTAAACTTGCTTGCAGATTTAGATTTCTTGTGCATATAAGTTAAGAGGTTTGTTAGGAACTTGGCTGATACTGAGTTGGAGCGAGATAAGCCACTACCGTCGGTCATGAAAAGTCCGCTACCAGCTTTTGATTTCCAATAGTTCATGCAGAACAAGGCGCCGTTATGTGTGCTTCCGTATCCTGATTTTTTGTAGGATATTTCACATAATATATGCTCGGCAAATAGGTTGACACTTTTTTGATTAACGAGGTTCATAATAGATGCCACAGTAGGTGACGAGTGCGTATGTATAGTTTTTAATTCAGGTTTTGTAAAAACTGTTTCCTTATTTAGTTCACGCATTGTTGTTGGTGCATATTTGGTTGGAATTCCAGATTCTGCTAAAGCTTGATTAAATTCGATTGCTGTAATATACTCAGGGTCTGGAATACTTGCTTTTACAATAAAGCTTTCTCGCCCTTTAGGAATTGAACCTTGTACAAACCAATCTAACGAATAGGGAGCGCCATAAACATATGCATTGTCCTTTTTAGAATCAGCTGATTTAACAGTGTTTGAAATAGTTAGTCCGGGAATATAAGGCTCTGTACAAATAATTTTGGTTGTATCTCCTGAATTAGGTCCTGTTGCAAACTCTAAGCGACACATATTGTCGAAAATGGTTAAGCCAGACGGACCTGCGCCATAGTAATTACCTAAGTCTCCCCAAACCCAGCCAGACGGTACACCGTTATAACTGTATTTAGAAGCGTCAGCAATAACGCGTCCGTTTATTCCTAAGATACCATAGCTCTTAATCGTGTCTGCCCATTCGAATAAGAAATCACGTGCATGTCCTTGTTTATTGTAGTATTTAGAACCTAAAGTAGGGTCACCGCCACCAATAATATAAAGATCTCCGTTCAGTACGCCAGAAATGGTATCAATTTCACCCGAATACATAAGTTTAGTTTTAAAACGATAACCACGGCCCAAGTATTGAGTAGCAGTAGCTGTTGTTACTAATTTCATTGTTGAGGCACTAGGAATACTCATTTGACCGTTATAATCTGCTACAATTGCTCCAGTCGTCATATCTTTTGCATAAAAGCTAAATGCGGCCGATTGCAAAGCATCTTTAGTCATCATTAAATCGGCATATTTTTGAACCGCATTATTAGGTTTAACAGGTTCTGTAGTAGCCTGTGCAAAGGAAAAGTTGCTTCCTAAGATGAGTATAATGAAAACGAATAATTTTTGCATTTGATATTGTTCTGTTTTGATTCCGCTATATTTGCGTATCTAAATTAATTACTTTGTGCGGTATAATTGGCATCTGGGCTAAAAATAATAAAGGAAAAGAGCAAATTGCTCAACTTCCGCTTGCCTTGCCAAGTCTTAAACACCGCGGACCTAACCATCAAGATTACAAATTGTATTCCAAATGTGGTTTAGGGCATGCTAGGCTTTCAATAATTGATACTGATGAACGGTCAAATCAGCCTTTTGTGTCTGATGATGGACGTTACACCTTGGTTTTTAACGGAGAAATATACAATTACTCTTCTCTAAAGAAGGAATTTGAGGAGGGTGGGGTTCAATTTAAAACAACATCTGATACTGAAGTATTGTTTTATTTATTGATAAAAAAAGGTGTTGCTGCATTGAGCGACTTAAACGGTTTTTTTGCGTTTGCTTTTTATGATAATGAGGAGGAGGAATTGTTGGTAGCTCGAGACGGGATGGGAATCAAACCTTTATATGTTTACGAAGATGATTCAGTATTGCTTTTTTCTTCAGAGGTACAGGCTTTTCAGTCATTTGACATTGAGTTACAAATTGATAAATCAGCATTGAACAGTTATTTTGGCTTGACCTATTTTACAGAAAATCAAACTGTATATAACAATGTGAATAAACTGTTGCCAGGAGGTTTTGTAAAGTTGAAAAAAGACAAAAAAGGAGAGGGTGTTTATTGCGATAATTTGGTGGATAAATTAGATTTAAATTATCAAGATGCAACAAAAAAACTTCGAGATTTATTGACAGATAGTGTGGCAAAAAGAATGGTTTCAGATGTGCCTTTAGGAGCCTTTTTAAGTGGAGGGTTAGACTCTTCAATTATTGCAGCTTTGGCGGTGAAAAACAATTCAAAATTGAAGACTTTTTCTATTGGTTTTGATCATGTCTATTTTGATGAAACTAATTATGCAATTGAAGTAGCTAAACATATTGGAAGCGAGCATATTAATTTGATTTTGAGTAAAGATGATTTTAAGTTGAATTTTCAATCTTTTTTATCTGCTATTGATGAGCCTTTTGCGGACTCATCTGCCTTTGCGGTTTACTTGCTTTCTAAGCGAGTAAAAGAAGACGTAACAGTAGCTTTAAGTGGAGATGGAGCAGATGAACTTTTTGGAGGTTATCGGAAGCATTTTGCGGATTATAAAATTCGTGAAATGAGCGGTACAAAAAAATCTTTAATTAAAGTTGCTGCATCCGGGTTGAAACCATTTCGTTCTAACCGATCGGATCGTCTAGGAGAGCTTAACCGTAAAGTCCAAAAACTAAGTGACGGATTAGCATTAGATCATCAGAATCGCTATTTTAAATGGTGTCAATTTATACCACCGGAAGATCGAAAAGCATTACTTGTTTCTGATTACAAATCCTTGGAAAGCCCTTTTACTGAATTGGATTGGGAGGATTTAAATGCAGTGTTGTTAGCAGATCAGAAATTGGTATTACCAAATGATATGCTAAAAAAAGTAGATTTAATGAGTATGGCGCACAGTTTGGAAGTTCGAACACCATTTTTGGATCGCCGAGTAGTTGATTTCGCTAATGGATTACCGTCAAATTACAAGGTTAATGCGAAAGGAGGAAAACAAATTTTAAAAGACGCTTTTAGAGATTTGTTACCAGAATCTGTTTTAAACCGATCAAAAAAAGGGTTTGAAATACCAATAAAAGAATGGCTTAATGATGAAATAGCAACCGTTTTAAACGGTCCGTTGTTTCGATCAGAATTCATTCAAAATCAGGGTCTTTTTAATCATTCTTACATTAAAAAACTTCAAGATGAATGGAGTGATCCTAATTTTGGAGATAAAATTTACATGGTGTGGGCTTTGATTGTTTTTCAGCATTGGTGGGAACGCAATAGTACATCTGCTTAAAAATTGCTAGCTTTGCTTTGCCTAATTTAGACTATGAAATATGCTACTTAAAAATAGGATAGACTCTTAATGATTAAAATTTTACGGATAATAAATCGCTTTAATTTGGGCGGTCCTACTTATAATGCAACTTTTTTGTCGGCTTTTTTAGGTGACGAATTTGAAACAAAGCTAATTGGTGGGCAACATGAAAAACATGAAGGTGATTCACTTTTTATTCCGCAGCAATACGGCTTAGAACCTCAAATAATAGAAGTTTTAGAGCGTAATGTGAATTTTTCAAATGACCGGAAAGCTTTAAAGGAAATACGTAGTTTAATTCGTGAATACAAGCCTGATGTAGTTCATACGCATGCGTCAAAAG
>CAKZPK010000214.1 GCA_937139035.1 uncultured Crocinitomix sp.
TTCAATCATACTCTCCATTAAATGAAGTTTACAGAATCTAAATTACTGCAATCATTACTGAACCAACCATTCTTTTTGTTTGTAATTAGTTTCATACTTACATTACCTTTTCATTACAACTTCCTCCCCAATATTGGTCAATTCTTACGCCCTTTTACAGAAAGTCTTAATCAAAACTTCGTTCATACAAATGATCTTTATTTGCATTCTGATTCAGCCATGATGATCACTAATACGATTGGACTTCTTTTGTTGAGTATAGCCATATCAGTTCTTTGGGCCATTATTCGTCTAAAAAAGACAGATTATATCCATTTTTGGCTTTATCGAATTTCGGCTTATTACTTATCATTAACCCTATTAATTTACGGCTGCAATAAACTGTTTAAATACCAGTTCTTTTTTCCAGAACCCAATACACTTTTCACCCCATTAGGACAATTAAGCCCTGACATTTTGTATTGGAGTAGCATGGGTAGTTCTCATAGTTACAGCATTTTTGCAGGACTCATTGAGATACTTCCTGCTCTACTTTTACTCTTCGGCAAAACTAGAATGTTAGGCGCTCTTATTGCACTCGGCGTTCTTATAAATGTAATGATGATTAACATTGGGTTTGGCATAGAGGTTAAAACCTATACCAGTTTTTTAATTTTACTCTGTATAATCTTAATACAACCACACTTCAAACGTCTTTATGCTTTTTTCATCTCAAATACAACTCCATTAACGGCGGATGAAAAACCAAGTTTCAGTTCAATCCATTTCAAAAAAGTCCAGCCTATAATCCAATTTATAGTCATTACTTTTATTTTTCTAGAAGCTTTTCTCCCCTATTTTACAACAGGTCAATGGAACGGAGATAAAATTCCGAAAATCTATATGCACGGAGCATATATTGTTGAGGATAATCCAATTGATATTGAACGTGTTTTCTTTCATAACGACGGCTACTTCATTACACAGAATAAATCCGACCATTTTTCAGATTATCAAATGACATGGAATCAAGATATACTTACATTAACCAACTATGAAAATCATTCCTGTCAACTAAGTCTTTTCAAAAAATCAAAAAACACTTTTCAACTAACAGGGCTTTTTTTTAATGAGCCAATTGATTGGAAACTAAGACAGGTAGAATTGGAGCAATTGGCTATATTCAATAATTAATTACTCAAGAGGCAATAAACATGCCTTAATCTATAAAATGGGTTGATTAATCTACAAGTTTAGTAGTTTAATCCATTTTTTTTTGTTTATTTGCCTCAAAACCAATTTACCAACCGAATGAATACTCATCTAAAACTCCAAAAGTCTCTTACGAGACCTAAAAATTCTACCGCCAAAAAATTAAATGCCATAAGGATTTAGATAGGCTAAAATTATTAAACCGTTAAGGTTATGTAACTCATTAATTATTGCGTTAAAAATGAATTACATTTAAAATGTCGTATGATTTGACATTTTACAGTTATATTGTATTATCCCTGCCAGATTAACCCAATTATGAAGCATTTACTTGTACTAGTATTTATATTATCGACCGCCATATCCTGGGGACAGAGTGGATTGGTTATTATTACATCAGAAATAGAAGACAATCTTACAACCTGTCTTGATACAACTACTTATTCTGTAAGTATTGAAAATCCATCACCGTTTACATTAACGGAAATGATCTTCGAACTTGACCTTCCAACAGGTATCACATATATCCCCGGAAGTGTATCTAATGCCACAGAATTAGATATTGCGGATCTAAGTCACCCTGACTTTGATGTTGATTCATTGTTTACCTTAACAACTACTGAAATAACATTTCAATTAGTTGCATCTTGTGATGTTATAGACTTCATTAGTGGTGGTGGGGTTATTGAAAATGAAGTACATATAAATTTTAATGCAAATGATGCCAATTATGATGACTATCACACCAGTGCTACTTATGTCATCAATCAACCAAACATTGTTTTAATTGATTTCATTAACCAATCATTCTCTGGTAGTGTTGGTGACACATACGACCGTTGTATGACATTTATTAATAGCGGTTCTGGTTCATTAGCAAAATTAGCAATTGCAGATGTGCATGGTGCAAGTATAAATATTACGGGGATCTCAACAGGAACTTTAGTTTCTTATCCAGGGGTAGATTCCATCTTTTTATCTGGTGCAGATTTTTCAACAATTGGAGATTTAGACACTTTATGGGATCCAGGAGAATCAATTGTTTTATGCGAAACCATTGATATTCTGGAGTGTTTCAATCCTGAATCAATTATATCCTATGCATGGGGTTGCGAAGGCAGTACTTGTCAAGAATTAACCTCAAGTGCCAATGTTGTATTTCCAGGTGAAATACCAAACATTAGTATAACAGCTGCAAATGACTATGGAACTTGCCTTGGAGAACCTGGCGAATTTTCTTCTTCTTTAGAATTAGTGAATGAAGGTACCGGTATTGCTTATAATGTAATGGTAGAAATCATCCAAGGAAGCGGAATTGATGGTTATGCAACCATGTACAGTACAATGGACACAAGTAGTTTCACGGCAGATTATAACGGTTCAGTAATGACCTCTGGAGATGGCTATGTGATAGATTCTACAAGACTAGGAACAACATTACCTTGTCTCGCCGGCCCCACTTTCCGAAAAGTTTGGGTTCTTATTGATAGCATAATGCCAAATGATACTGTCAATTTTAATTGGGAATGGCACACATGCTGTTACGACTATGCCTGCACACCTAACAGTAGAAAACACCTACTACGTTGGACATTTAAGCCGACTTATTACAACCGTTGTGGACAAGAATATACAGATGTGATTAGAAATGGACACGGGTGGTACTATTTCCGACAAGACATAACAGGAACTTCTCCCGCCAACATTTTTGATGGTGAATCAGGAACATTTAGTTTTGAAAACAATAACTATGAATACAACTTGCCACGAGACACAGACAACGACCTATTTCGCTATGAAGTAATAATACCCCCCTGCTTAAATTATGATCCAGGATCCTTTTCAATTGTCAATTTTGACGGTGATGCAACCTATACTCCTTTCTTAACTGAAACATCAATTGGTGGAGATACCATTAATTTTTACTTTGACAATTTGCCAACACCTTGGGGACTTGCACAAGGCACAACATCTTTCGACTTATCATTAGATTGTGCGCTTTGCGGAACAGGAACCTATGAGGTTTCTATGAACGTATTCTATAGCCCTGACACTACTTGTACCTCCAATTGTGAAAAACAATTTAGTTGTTCAACAGTTGAAGTTAACCTAATTTGCCCTGAACTATGCCCTGGAATTAACTTCTCATACATCAATCAACAACGAGGTAACTATGGCGAACCAGACAGTGATAACAATGGATTGGCAGACGGTGTTGGGACAGTTGACCTGTCACTAATTAGAACAGATCGATTATCCTACGGAGATACCTTGCGCAGCAGATATGAAGCTTTCATTAGCAATACTTCTGGGGTTGATACATGGCCATATTTCTACATCAATACAGAAATACTTGCTGCAGGAAATAGAATGTCCTATGCCAATAATATGGAATTAACCATTTATGATGCAAGCACAGGCGCCTATCACAACTGTAACGATATTGTTGTTCCCACCGCCATCACATCTGGATCAAACCGTACATTCAAATATGAGTTTATTGTTGCGGATTTAATTGCATCAGGATGTTTGCCTCCTGGATACTTTTTGGATGATGGCGATTCCGTTTTAGTAGATGCGGACCTTGTTGTATCAAATAACCCTGGAGGAACAATTATAGATGCGAGTATTACAAACAATTTTTATGCTTCAGATATTATTGATCCAGCAATTGATGACCCTGACCATGCTTTTGGTTGTCCTGAATTACTGCAAAATTTCTCCATAGTTGGATATTACTTTACGAACTACGGCCCTAATGATCAAATTACTGAATCATGTGATGAAGTCGTATTAAATCAAAATTACTACCTAAGTATTGGACCATGTTGCGGAAACTATGCCGGAGGTAATTTATATCCTTATGAGTATCGTTATTGGGCGCACCCATCAGAACTTAGAGTTGTTCTTCCTGATTCATACGATTACGTTTCAGCAAGATTTAATTTTAGAAGAACAGCAGGTACATTTGCAACTTCGTTAAGTCCATGGTTTGACCTAACACCAGATGCCATTGTTGGAGATGAATACACCTTTAATGTAGATGATTATTTTGGACCAATTGACGACCCAGCTGTAGATAGTATCTATTTTGGAGATGATGGGTTCTATGGAACGTTACAATTACGAATGGCTCCAAATTGTACTGTTGAAGGCGATACTTCTAAATACGCGGGGTACTATTGGACTTATGACGTAACAGATCAACTAATTGGTTCAAATACGTTACCAATTTCAAATAACACCTCACATGACCGTGTGTTGTATCAAAAACCGGTGGTGCACCTGCAATGTGACTTACCTACAATTAATGTAGCCGGCACCAGAGCGATTTGGGATTTAGAAGTAAGTAATACCTCTATTTCTTCCAATGCTTTAAACGCATGGATTGGTCTTCCAACAATATCCTCTGTAATTGCTGATAGTGTTTATGACGTTACAGCTGGAACTTACATTTTCCCAACAGGAACAGGAATTTTCCCAATTGGAGACATTAATGCAGGCGATATTAAAGACTATAAGGTTTACAGTCATTTTTTATCTTGTAGTGTCGATAGTATAAAAGCACATTTAGGTTGGAATTGTACCGGAATTCCTGATGACATTGATTCTTACCCATGTGAGACAGAACAAATCACTTTAGTTGAAACTCCGTTACTTCCGAGAATTGCTAATTTTGTTGAAGTTGAGGGATCAGACACGCTCGATTTATGCGACTCAACGGTAGTTTTAATCACAGTTGAAAATGTTCAACTTGGAAATGCATTTGACTTGTCGGTAGAAATCACATTGCCTGTAGGAATGCATGCTTATCCGGGCTCTTCTGAACTACTCTACCCAATAGATGATGCATTTATTTCAATTTCAGACCCTACATTTGTTTTCGGAAATACTTGGAGTTATAATATCTCTTTCGAATCTGACAGTATTGGTACAAACGGATTATTGGGATTACTCGATACAACACTCAATAAACTTCAAATCAAGCTTTCAGTTTATACAGACTGTGATTACGTCTCAGGAAGTCGAATATTTATCAACTCTGAAGCATATGCAGGATGCGGGTCTTTAAGCGATCAAATCACAGGTTTATCTGAACAGTTATTTATTCTAGATGCATTACCTCCATACGAGGCAGATTTATTTATTACAACAACCTATTTAACACCATGTTTAGGAGGTACAGAAGTAGAGTTTGCTATTGTAAATAATGGGCCTTTACCTTTTGGTGTTGATGATTCTGTTAGAATTTCTTTAGATCCTTTTATCACCTATATAGACGGCTCATTTATAGGGATTCTAAATCCTCCTGTAGATCCTGACCCTACTATTAGTGACTTCGGTGGTGGACAAATTTTAGAGTGGAAATTACCAGAAGATACAGATGTAGGTGACACCTGCAAATTCTCAATTGAAATTGTGGGAGATGCTGCCTTTTTAAGCTGTGGAATTAATCAAATAAATGCACA
>CAKZPK010000215.1 GCA_937139035.1 uncultured Crocinitomix sp.
CTGACTTTACACAAATAGCAACAACAGCATATGTAGCACCAAGAAATGAGGTGGAAGAACAGTTGGTTCAAATTATAGCTGCAGTTCTTGGGGTTTCAATTTCAAAAATTGGTATTGATGCCAACTTCTTTGAGTTAGGCGGAAATTCCATCAAGCTGTTTCAAATACTGAATGAAATCAATGAAAAAACAGAGTTGAACCTGAAAATTATGATGCTATTTCAGTATTCAACAGTAAGAACACTCCTGAATCATTTATATGAAGATGATAGTTTGGCAAGTCAGGATGTTAACACAGAAATAGAAGAAGAGTTTTGGGATGAAGATCTATCAGAGGAATTAGATGAAATGATAGATTTTATGGATGATTAATACCATGAAAAAAGACAGAAGTATGAAGAGAAAGATTAGTAAAAAAGACATAGCGATTATAGGAGTTTCAGGAACTTTTCCAGGAAGTGAAAATGTTCGTGAATTTTGGGGGAATCTAAAAGAAGGGAAGGAATTAATTCATTTTTATTCGGAAGAGGAGATAATAAAAATGGGAATTTCTGAAGAACAAAGAAATAATCCAAATTATGTTTTTGCTGATAGTTTAATTGAAGATTCAGCTCACTTTGATCATAAATTCTTTGATTATTTATCGCGAGAGGCAGCTTTGATGGATCCGCAGATTAGAAAAGGATTTGAACAAACTTGGTTAGCATTGGAAGATGCAGGATATTCTCCTAAGAAATACAAAGGGAAAATAGGTTTATATATAGGAGCAAGTGATAATCTTAATTGGAGGATTTATACGCAGTTGGCTGGAGATCGTACGGTAAATCCGTTCTTATTAAAACAACTCTCAGATAAGAATCAGATGGCAACATTGATTGCCTATAAGTTAAACCTTACTGGGCCTGCAATGAATATTAATACATCTTGTTCTAGCTCCTTAGTAGCGTTACATACAGCCTGCAGAAGCTTGTTGTTTAGAGAATGCGATATGGCTCTTGCTGCTGGTATTAGTATCAGAACAGATCAGGAAGTAGGCTATCCTTTTGAAGAAGGAATGATTAATTCGAGTGATGGTCATTGTAAACCTTTTGATAAAGGAGCAACAGGAACACTGAGAGGTGAAGGAGCTGCAGTTGTAGTATTGAAAAGATTGGAAAGCGCATTAGAAGATGGTGATCATGTATATGCAGTAATAAAAGCTTCTTCATCTAACAATGATGGAAATACGAAAGTAGGATATACAGCGCCAAGTGTTGAGGGGCAAGCTAAATGTATTCGTCATGCTTATCGCGTAGCGGGTATTGATCCGTCTGAAGTAACTTATGTTGAGGCGCATGGAACAGGAACAAGATTGGGAGATCCAATCGAGGTGGCAGCACTGAATAAGGTTTTTGGAAAAGGAGCTGAAAAAAAGTGTTTGCTCGGAAGTGTTAAGTCAAATATTGGACATTTGGATGCTGGCGCAGGAATAGCAGGCTTAATTAAAACAACTTTGGCTTTGAAGTATAAACAAATACCTGAAAGTCTACACTATACTACACCTAATCCTGAAATACCGTTTGAGCAAGGTAATTTTGAGGTTAATAAAGAACTTAAAAATTGGACAGTTCAAAATGAGGAGGCACGCATTGCTGGGGTAAGTTCATTTGGAATTGGAGGAACGAATGTACATGTTGTCCTTCAGGAAATGGATGGAGAACTTGAGGAGTCTACGAATGTTAATTCAGGATTTAAGATAATTCCTATTTCTGCCAAGTCTGACTATAGCTTAAATCAGTATCGTAAAAAATTATTGCAATTTGCTCAAGAAGAAAATGCTTCCTTAACTGATCTAGCGTATACATTTCAAACGGGGAGAGAAATGTTTGAAAAAAGAACGTTTGTAATTGCAGATAGCCAACAAGATTTTCTTCAGCAATTAAAGGCAGACTCTTTTTATACAGGAGTAGCTGGTCAAAATAAAGGACTCTGTTTTATGTTTCCTGGGCAAGGGAGTCAGTATCAAAATATGGGAATTCAGTTATTCCAGAATGTAGCGGTTTACAGAAATATTTTGAATGAGGGATTAGAGGAATTAACAAAGCAAACAGGAAAAGACTATCGACAAACTCTATTTGGGAATGATGCTCCTGATATAATTAATCAAACCAATTTTACACAGCCGATTCTGTTCTTAATGGAATATGCATTAGCAAAAACGCTTATAGAATATGGTATAGTTCCTGAAATTATGATTGGACATAGTTTGGGAGAATATGCAGCGGCGTGTGTAGCAAATGTTTTTTCTTTTGAAGATGCATTGAAGTTGGTTTTAAAAAGAGGGAACCTAATTGCGCAGTTAGAAGAAGGCCGAATGGTAGCTGTAGCTGCACCACAAAATACTGTAATTCCTCATTTATTTGGAGGTTTAAATATAGCGGCAGAAAATAGTCCGTCAACATGTGTTGTAAGTGGAAACAATAAGGATGTAGAAGAATTTATAGCAAAGCTTGGTGTAGTCGAAATTTCATTCCGTGAATTGAAAACTTCTCATGCCTTTCACTCTACAATGATGGATGAGATGTTAGGGGAATTTAGAACGGAACTAGAAAAGGTAACATGAAATGAACCGCAAATTCCTTTTGTTTCAGGAGTTACAGGGAAAACGATTACTAATACTGAAGCAATGTCGCAAGATTATTGGGTGCAACAAGTGAGAGAAACGGTACAGTTTTCTAAAGGAATTAGCATGTTATTGCAAAACCATCAACTCAATTATCTTGAAGTTGGACCAGGAAATACACTATTGAAATTTACAAAAGAGCATTTGTCAAGAGAGGATGAATCAATTGTTTTGTCAAGTATTCCGCATCCTAAAGAAAAAAAGGATGATTGTCAATCCTTTTGGACAGCAGTTGCCAAGCTTTGGTCAAATGGCTATAAGGTGAATTGGGGTAAAGTGAGTCCTGCATCTGCTAAAAGAATTTCTGCCCCTACATATCCATTTGAACCGACAGTTTTTCCTGTAAAAGTAAATCCACTTGAATATGCGGCCCTAGATCCGAATAAAAGCGGGACTAAAATTGAAGAAAGGAAACGGGAAACATCAAAAAATAGAGGTTCCGAAGAAAGTCAAAAATACAGCCCTTTGGAACAAGAGTTATTGGATTTATGGCAGTCATTTTTTGATGAAGAGAACCTGTCTGTTCATGATGACTTTTTTGAACTAGGAGGCGATTCATTAAAGGCAGTTACAATGGCCAATAGAATCTATGATCTTTATAAAATAAGGTTAAAACCTGAAGATTATTTCAATTACACAACAGTAAAATTACTGGCAGGGGAAATCCAAAAAATAAAAAATGTTTTGGAAATGAAAGAAGACCTAGCAGAGAAGGAAGATATTAATGAGATTATCATCTAAAGAATGGAAGTAAGTACACTCATAGAAAAGTTAATAGTAAACGGAATTTCGGTTTCTCTTGATCAGGAAGAATTGCGTGTTCGGTTCAAAGGTGATTCAATCGACCCTGAACTTTTAGCCTTGCTAAAAGAGAACAAACAGAAGATGATAACCTACTTATCGCAAGTAGAAAGAAATTATGCGAATGAAATTCAAGCATGTGATCTAGCAGAAGATTATCCAGTATCTGACGGGCAATATCGTTTGTGGGTTCTAAGTCAAAATCAAGATCAAAACTTGGCTTATAATATTCATGGAGAATTCACTATTAATAATGTGGCACATGTAGATAAACTTAAGGATGCAATTTATGCGGTAATTAATCGGCATGAATCTTTAAGAACTGTTTTTCATAGAAATACAGAGGGGGAGGTACGACAACGTATTATTCCTTTTGCTGAATTCAATTTTAGTATTGATGTAGAAAACTTCGTTGAAAATGAAAATGCCCAAATAACTATACAGGAAATAATTTCAAATGACTTAAAGTTGGAATTTGACCTAGAAAATGGACCTTTAGTTAGAATTCGTTTATTTCAAATTGCTGAGGCGGATTACATTTTTTATTACAATATGCATCACATCATAAGTGATGGATGGTCAATGGGGATTTTATATCGAGATGTATTGGCTTTATATGAGGCCAATATTAGTGCTAATTTGCCGGAATTACCTCAACTAAATATACAATATAAAGACTTTTCCGTTTGGCAAAAGAAGCGCTCAGCTTTGCCTGAATATGAAAAAAGTAAGACCTTTTGGAATGAACATCATGCTGGTGAAATACCTTTGTTAGATCTTCCTTCAAAGTTGAAACGACCAGAGATAAAAGGTGTGAATGGGCGCCGTTTTCAAATGGTTTTTTCAAATGAATTTTCGCATAGAATTAAAGAATTTTCAAAGGAAAATGGTGCGGGCTTATTTTCATTTTTGCAAGCATCTTTAAATACATTATTTTTCAGATACACAGGATTAAATACCATTACGGTTGGGAGTCCTGTTGCGGGGAGAACAAGACCTGAATTAGCTGACCAAATAGGATTTTATGTCAATACATTGGCAATAAAAAATAAGTTGGATGGTAATGGATCCTTTTTGAAAAACTTTGAAAACCTCAATCAAAAAATTCGAGAATGCTTAATGCATCAGGATTATTCGCTTGACGAGTTGATTAATGACCTTAAAATAAAAAAACTACCATCAAGAAGTGGTTTGTTTGATGTCATGATTGAACTACAAAATGAGTTGGAAGGTAGTTCTAATATTACTCCAGGTGTAATAAGTGATTTGGGGAATTGCAATTGCAAGTTTGATATTTCATTCATTTTTCAGGAACAAGGAGCGCACTTGGCGCTTATTGTAGAATATGATACAGAGGTTTATGAGAAATCGTTCATGGAAAGATTGATCTCTCATTTTGAAAACTTAGCAATTTCAGCAATTGAAAATCCAAATCAACCTATTAATCAATTGAAGTATTTATCTCTGGTTGAAAGAGAGACTCAATTGGTTGATTTTAACCAAACACAGAAAAATTATTCAAAACAAAATAATGTAATAGAGTTTTTTGAAAATCAAGTAGAAAAGAACCCCAATAAAATAGCTTTAAAAATTGGGAATCATTCTGAAACGTATGCTGAACTGAACAAAAAAGCAAATCAGTTTGGGAGGTATCTTCGAGATGAATTGAACGTGAAAAATGGAGAACCAGTTGGGATTAAATTAGAGCGTTCTCCTGAAATTATTTACGCCGTTCTAGGTGTTTTAAAAGCAGGTGGGGCTTATGTGCCAATTGACCCTGCATACCCTGAGCAACGCATCAATTATTTAATTGAAGATTGCACGTGCAATATTTTAATAAATAAAGACATCCTTGAAGAATTTGAAAAAAATCAGGATTCTTTTTCAAAAGACAACCCCGTTGTTACAACAACTGGAAATGATTTAGCCTATGTGATTTATACCAGCGGTTCAACCGGTAAGCCAAAAGGTGTAATGATTCAGCATGAGTCCATTATTTGTCGATTGCAATACATGGCCAACATATATGAATTTAATGAAAATGATGTTGCATTATTTTACCGTTCTTATAGCTTTGATGGAGCGATAGAAGCGTATTTGCTTCCGTTTGTTGCTGGTGCACCCTGCATTGTTGCTGACCCGTTGTTTGGGCAGAATTTACTCGCATGCTTACAGGAGTATATCCCGCGTTTTGGAA
>CAKZPK010000216.1 GCA_937139035.1 uncultured Crocinitomix sp.
TGTAAATTCAGTTTTTTAAGTACAGCTACTTTTCCAAACGAGGCGCTAAAATCTACAACCTCAATTATATTTTCACTTTTCTCAATCATGATACACTTCGTGTTTTAAATCGAATAAATAATGACACCAAACTAAATAACAGAACAAAACATAGCAATACAAAACTTGCTCCCCAAGCATTTTGCAAAGCAATTGGATTGGAGGCCTGCTGTGATAATGCTAAAATGTGGGTTGGCAAACTTGAAACAGGTTCAAAAACAGAACCTGGAATTCCTACCCCAGAAAATGCTGTTGCAATGAACATGATAGGTGCGGTTTCTCCTATTGCGCGAGCAATAGCTAATAAATAACCAGTAATAGCTCCACTAATTCCTTTTGGCAAAATAACTTTGAAAACCATTTCTGTTCGCGTTAATCCTAATGCAAGGCTGCTTTCTCTATACAACGTTGGAATACTATTAAACGACTGAAAACTTGCCAAACTAATAGTAGGAATCATCATGATAGCCAAGATGACAGAACCTACAAACCAAGAAATTCCTGTATTTAGAAAGTTCACAAAAAATATCAACCCAAACAACCCATAAATAACGGATGGAATACCGTTTAAACCATACAAAATCACGGATGTGAATTTCTGCCAAAATGCACTTTTAATATATTCACTTTTAAATAAAGCAAAGCCTACAGCTATTGGCAAGCTTATAATTGAAGCCACAACAACCATTAACAAGCTTCCTATAATTTGATATTTGATGCCGCCTTCTACTCCAAAATTTCTTGAATCATTTGTCAAAAAATCAAAATCAACCGCACCTATCCCCTTTTTAAAAAGAATAAAAAAGAGGAAGAACAAAACCGTTAAGCCTAATAGCGTTACAATTAATCCTAAACTGGAATACAACCGATTCAAAAGCCTTCTATTCATACAGGCGCTCATTAGTTTTGTACTGATATTGCCCTAAAAAAGTTAAAATCAATACAATAATCATTAGTAAAAATCCCATAAAAATGAGAACGCTAAAATGAGTAGACCCGAAAGAAGATTCTGCAACCTCACGCCCCAATTTTGAGGTTATTGTTTGACCAGAATTTAAAACATTATAAAACGGGGTAGGAATTCGATCTAAACTTCCGATTACAAGCATAACTGCCATTGTTTCTCCTAAAGATCTTCCTAAAGCAAGCAAAATAGCTCCTTTAATTTCAAAACGTGCAATTGGCAATAACAATGATTTAATAACCTCAAACTTATACAAGCCTAGACCCAGCGAAGCTTCTCTATATTTTTTAGGAATATTTTGCAATGCATCATCAACCAGTGTAATGATAGTTGGCAGAATCATGATGGAAAGAATAATACCGGCTGTAAAGATTGTGCGGCCTGTTGAAAGCTCAAAAAAATGCTCAATTCCCACAGAAAAATATGCCACACCAATAAGCCCTAAAATAATAGATGGAATACCCGCCAACAACTCTAGTAATGATTTTACAACTAGCTTAATTCTTTTCGGCAACCTCTCACTTATAAAAATAGCTATAATTAGACCAATTGGAACTGCAATTACCAATGAGATTAACGTAACAACGATAGTGCCATATAACATAGGAAGGATTCCAAATTTCCCTTGCCCTACATTCCATTCAGTTGACCACAAATTAGACCATTCAACTTGCAAGACTCCACTACTACTAAACAGCAGTACCAAAATAATAGTCAGAACGACTAAGGATGATATCAGTGCGCTTCCGAAAATATAGTTTTTGCCAATTTTATTGCTTAATGCGGACATATCCTTGAGATTCTACTATTTCCTGCCCTTTGTCACTCAATAAAAAATCAATAAATAATTTTAAATCACCTTTCGGTTGACCATTTGTCACAACAATTAGGTCACGCCCAATTGGGAAGTCATTATTCACAATATTTTCTAGCGTTGGATATATCGTTTCTCCTGATTCAGATATAATTCCTAAACCTTTAACATCATCATTTAACCAAGCATTTGAGAGCATGCCTATAGCTGCATCACTTTGAACGATTGAAGTTTGCTCCTCATTATTTGAACCTAAAACTAAATCAGCTCCATTTGCAATGGCCTCTTTATCACCCAAAACAATTTCCATAAAAATATGTCTAGTGCCTCTTGACGCTTCTTTGTCAACACATAAAATTTCTCTATCTGGTCCTCCAAGCTCCTTCCAATTGGAAATATTTCCTTGATATACATCTCCAATCTGCTTCAAGGTTAACGCTTGAATTCCTGCATCAAATATTTCAGATGAAACAACTGGAACGACTGCATCTCTGCCAATTGGAATTTGATTAAAATCTACCTTTGGAAAGCTCTCTTCCTCACTTTTCGTAATATCTCTTGAAATCATTCCCATTTCTACTTTCCCCTCTCCCAGTTGATTTATACCAACTCCAGACCCTCCAGCATTGACAATAATATTTAAATCTGTATTTGCAGTAACAAATTCTTCTGCTGCCACAGAAACTACTGGCAAAACCGTTGTACTACCTGAAATGTTTATTGACCTTGATTTTTGGCAGCCAAAAACGACCGCAATTAATGGTATGATATAAATAATTTTCATAAAAAAGGGAAGTCAATTTAACTAATACACTGTTAATTTAGTCTTTGACGTACCTAGCTTGCAAGGCTTACGAATTCAATAAAAAATGCTTGTATCAATTTAAATCTCAAAAGTAAAATTTTGAAAATATCAATCCTATATCAACTCTTTGTATTGAGTGATTAACGATTAAATTCTATGTAAACTATCCTGTAATTAAAGTTGGAATCCAATAACAAACTGACTGTTTATTATTGATCTATCTTTTGCTACCACTCCTAATTTAGAAGGTTCCCACCAGTTATCACTAATATACGGTTCAGTATTCATGAGGTATGTAAAGCGGTGCAAATAACTTGCTCTTAATCCTATTTTAATTTTATCGAATTTGTAATAAACGGCAGGGCTACCCGTAATACCTAAATGGATTTTTCGAATATCATCCAACCTATCCATGGTCGAATTTTCCTGAGGTATTAAATAATCAATTCTTGGCCCTATAGAAAGCATTAATTGTAAACGATTATTTATTGGAATAAAGTTAAAATTAGTTCCTAAAGACAAATTGTACCCCATATTAGCCGTTTCAGTTACAATCCAATTATCATGAACCTCATCCGTTGCAATTTTACCGCCCGATTGAAAAAAACCGAAATTAGAAGACAGTGAATACCAGTCTTTTTCCATATACTCCACGTTAAGGTCTATTGCCGCTCCAATAATTGGCGCAGTATAAAACTCTTCAACACCGCCCCAGTCATATTTAAACTGCCAATCCATTGTAGAGAATGAGTTTCCAATAGCCACCTGAATATTTTGACCATTTGAGACAAAAGGAGACGCCATTAATAAAATGATAATTAGCTTTTTCATAAAAGTTTTAGTTTGTTCGAATTTAATAAAAAATATACAACAACATTCTGTTTCTATTATATTATCTGAAGGCATAGAATCTCTTACTTTTCCTTAAATAAAACGCCTGAAACACCGTACAAATCAAAACACCATCCACCCCAACTTTCACAATCATTAAAATAATAACTGACAAAACATCCTGCCTTATCCTCTTCATCATCCGCCAAAAATTCATAATTGTACAGTAGAATTATGTTTCCAAAGTCATAATCCACTTGAATTTTTTCAGCACAAGAATTCTTTTTGCTAAGTGCGTTGAACAGGGCTTTTTGTCTTTTTTCATTAAGGTTTACGCCATGTTTTTTCTCAAAAGCATCCTTCTTCATTAAAGTGTCTACTTTAAATATTTCCGCATTTAACTCTGAAAATTCAAATTCGTTTTTCAACACCTCAGAAACGATCGTATTTAACTGATCTATAGAAGGCGGTTTGCTATAAATATCATCCCAAAAAGAATATTTTTGGTCAGCATGATCATCTACCATTCCTAAAGTAACTCCCTTAAAATAATAAACGGAATCCTCCGCAAGAACGCAAAATCCATATCTCACAAAATCATACGCATAACCACCTCCTGACATATTACCCGCAAATCGAGTTTTACACAAAACCTCTCCTTTTTGATTACACGAAATAGGTGTAATATCTGAATATAAATAAGAGAGTGTTGTTGCATATGTAAAAATGGGAAATAGCGACATTAAGAGCAATACTTTAACTTTCATATGTTAAAGATAATGAGTACACACACAGCCAACTAAGAATAAAATAGTTGTTTACGACCCATTTATTATTCGTTTGCAATAAGCAAGGATATGACTGTAAATTAGTAAGTAGATAGCATTATTCCTAAAGCAACCTTTTCAATTGAAATAAAAAACAAATTTCTATGCAACGTTTTGCTCCGGCCTATCTCTTAATAAGATAGTAACTACAACTAGTCTTAATAAAGATTAGAAAAACGACGTCCAAGGACATTAAAACACCAAGGGATTAAGCATATTAAATGCTGTATTCCAATAGTATTTTGTTTTATTTTTTGAAGGGCGGGACAATATTTTAAAAATCAGACAACTAACCGCAGAATACACCCGTAATTCTATCAACAAGATAAACACTCCCAATATGAAATTTTTGTTTTACATTTTTTGCTTAATGACCATCCCTGTTTTTGGACAGGGGCAAGCTAAAGTATCCGATAAAAGCAACGCCATCAAATTCTTGGAAAACCGTGGGCAAATAGCTGATAGAAACTTTGAACCACGACCAGATGTATTGTTTCATGCCGAAGGAAAAGGGATTTATTTGAAAGACAATGGAATAACTTATGTAATGGTTGACTCTACAGATGCTGCTAAAACAATGCTAAAGCGACTTGAGGTTGAAAGAAGTGAAGATCTTAGTTTAGACAATAATGGTATTTTTAATTTGGGGGTTGAGTTAACAAAGGAAATTTCATTTAGCACACACCAGCTTAGTATGGTTTTTAAGGGGATGAATTCAGAATTCAGCATTAAAAAGACCTCAAAATCAAGAGACTATTTGAATTATTATATGGAGCAATGTCCAGAGGGTGTTCAAAAGGTTTATTCATACCAGCAAATTACATATCAAAATGCATATGACGGAATTGACATTCAGTTTTTTGGAAATGAAGCGGGCGATTTAAAATACGATTACATCATAGCTCCATTCGCTGATCCATCTCAAATTAAATTAGAATGGCTTGGGGCTGATTCTGTTTTTATAAATAATAAAGGCGATTTAATTGTTGATAATCAAGTCAAAGCATTTAGAGAAAACATCCCTAAAGTATATCAATTAATAGAAAATGACACCTTATTAATTGAGGCCCATTACAAATTAGAACATTTAGCAGGACATTATTATGTCTCATTCGATCTTGGAAAATATGATCCAGAAAACAGCCTTATCATTGATCCGTGGATCACAAATTATGGTGGTGAAAATCCGGATGGCGTCAGAAACATTTCTACAGATAACTTAGGTAATGTTTTGGTGACAGGATACACTTACAGCACACTTGAAATATCTGAAGACGGACACATGGACGTGTTTGGTGGAGTAATTGATGGTTTTGTAGCCAAGTTTAATCCTTTAGGAGAACGTCAATGGGGAACATATTATGGCGCATCTAATACTG
>CAKZPK010000217.1 GCA_937139035.1 uncultured Crocinitomix sp.
TAATGTTCGCGCCCCCAAACTCCCCCCAATAACCAATACCGTTTTCTTATTTGGATCAATACCAAAATGCTCACAAGCAGCTACCCTCTTCCCTTCAATCTCAACCATTTCATTACGAATTGGATTACCAGTTTTAACTATTTTCTCCTTTGGAAAAAACCGATCCAAATTATCATATGCCACACAAATAGTATTCGCTCGTTTGGCCAACCACTTATTCGTTATTCCAGGATAAGAGTTTTGCTCTTGAATTAAAGTTGGTACTTTTTGCTTTGAAGCCACTCGAAGAGTTGCCGCACTTGCATAACCTCCAACACCAATAGCAATATCTGGCTGCATCTTTTTAACCAGCTTTTTAGCTTTCCACAAACTTGAAATCAATTTAAACGGAACTGAAAAATTCTTTAGCGTTAACTTTCGTTGTATTCCGCGAATTGGTAGCCCCACAATTTCATAACCTGCTTTTGGCACTTTCTCCATCTCCATCTTCCCCTCAGCTCCAACAAATAAAATCTCTGCAGCTGGATACTTTTTTTGAATTGTATCAGCAATTGCGATTGCAGGAAAAATATGCCCTCCTGTTCCTCCTCCGCTTATGATTACTTTATTTATTGACATGTTCTTTTTTGTATTTAGTCTCTAGTACTTGGTACTTAGTATCTAGTATTTGGTATTTCGATTTGACTTCTTTTGTCTTTTGTCTTTTGTCTTTTGTCTTTTGTCTATGATCAAGCTATTTCATTCCCCAACTCTTCTTCTGGCTTTGTGCTTTTTTTAGTTTCTCGGCTAATACCAATCACAATTCCAAAAGCAATGCAAGTAAACCAAGCAGAAGTCCCCCCCATACTTAATAGCGGCATATTTTGCCCTGTTACTGGCATCAACTTAGTACTCACCATCATGTTCACGAGGACTTGCAACATAATCATTACTGCAATCCCCAGAACGACATAAGTCATAAAACGGTCTTCTGCTGCCAGGGCTGTTTTAATAAATCTAAAGAACAGCCACATGTAAAGCATTATTACAAAGATGGCGGTTGGCAAACCTCCTTCCTCTAAAAGCGCAGCGAAATAAAAATCCGCATAGGCCTCAGCGATATAATGCTTTAAAACTCCGTTACCCGGCAGTTCGGGACCATGCAATGTTCCGTTTGAAAAAGTAAAGGCTCCATTTTTAATTGCCGTTAATGCATTATTAATTTGCATATTCTCGGTTGGATCCAACGTGTTTTCATCACTAAACATTCTTACAATCCTCAATCGCCAAGTTTCAACACGTGGTAAAACTTCAGGCTGATATTTAGCAATCGTTAGCAATAACATAAATGCACCAACCGCACCTCCAATCGACATCCAAATCCATTTCCACGGAAACTTAGCTAGAATCAACATCACAAAAGATATTAATCCAACTAGCACTGCTGTGGATAAATTGGACGGCAGAATTAAAAATATCGTCAATCCGATTGGCAATATTATATAGCGTGCTACGACTTTCAAATCTTGAAATTCATCTTTTCGCTTCACCAACTGCCTAGCCAAGTAAATTATCAAACTTAGCTTTGCAAAATCTGATGTCTGAAAAGAGAACGGAACGAATGGAATTTTCAACCAACGATCCGCACCATTAACACTTTCACCTACCAACATTGTTAAAACCAATAACACAATAGATAGGTAAAACAGCACTTTTGACAACTTTGAAAAGACCTTGGTTGGAATTTTATGTACACCATACATCAAACCAAAACCTAACAAAAGCAATATAAAATGCTTAAAAAACAAATAGGCATAACTCAAGCCCTTCACCTTTACCAAAATTGGAATAAAGCTGAATACCGACACAACAGATATCACCCCAAGTAATAATGCTATTACCCAGATATTTTTATCGCCGCCTAGATATTTAAATAAGGTTTTCAAATTTTTCTTAATCGTTAACAATTAGTCTCAAACACCAATATATTGGAATTAAGACTGAACGAACAGCACTTATTAAAGTGCTCTCACACAAGATTTAAATTGTTTCCCACGATCTTCGTAGCTTTCAAATAAATCAAAACTTGCGCAAGCTGGCGACAACAATACAGTTTCTCCATTTTTCGCAAAACGGTAAGACAATGCCACCGCTTCCATTGCTGAATGCGCTTCTGCAATTACATCAACAGAGCCACTGAATGCTTCAATAATTTTATCGTTTTCTTTCCCTAAACAAACGATTGCTTTTACGCGTCCTTTTACTAATTCAAGTAAAGAATCATAATCGTTTCCTTTGTCAACTCCACCTACTATCCAAACTGTAGGGTTTGACATGCTTTCTAATGCAAACCAAGCCGAGTTAACATTTGTCGCTTTTGAATCGTTAATAAATTCGATTCCATTCACTTTTGCAACAAACTCTAAACGGTGTTCAACATTTTGAAAGTCAGAAAGGCTTTCTCTGATGTTTTCTTTACGGATTTCAAGAATTTTAGCTGTAATGCCTGCAGCTAATGAATTTTGGGTGTTGTGTTTCCCTTTTAATGATAAGTCGTGTATAGACATAGTTACTTTTGGTTTTAAGTTTAATATGATTTGGTTGTTGTTTACGTATCCTGCCATTCCCTCTTCTTTGGTTATTGAGAATGGTGCGAGTTTCGCAGCAATATTGCGTTCCTCTATTTCTTTATTTATTATTGGATCATCTGCGTTATAGATGAGCCAGTCACTTTTGGTTAAGTTTTGTGTGATTCTAAATTTCGAATTCACATAGTTTTGCATTTCGTAATCGTATCGATCTAAATGATCAGGAGTGATATTGAGCAAAACAGCAATATCAGCCTTGAATTCAAACATTCCATCCAACTGAAACGAACTTAATTCGATCACATATACATCTGGCTTATCTTCCACCACCTGACGCGCTAGCGACTCCCCAATATTTCCTGCAGTTGCCACATTTAATCCGGCTTGCTTTAAAATGTGATGAATCCACATAGTGGTAGTTGTTTTACCATTACTACCTGTGATGCAAATCTTTTTTTTATCTGTATATCGACCTGCAAATTCAATCTCACTAATAACAGGAATGCCATTCATTAAGGCGCGCTTTACCAACTCCACCTTTTCTGGAATTCCCGGGCTCTTCACAATCAAGTCGGCTGACAATATGCGCTCCTCTGAATGCACACCAGCTTCGAACTCAATTTCATTTTCATTTAACTCCTTTTGATAAGAAGGTTTAATCACTCCCTTATCAGAAACAAACGGAACCATCCCTTTAGCCTTAGCCAACAAAGCTGCCCCAACGCCACTTTCTCCTGCGCCCAGAATTGCGATATGTTTCTTCTTGTTCGTCATTAGTTTTCTACGACCTCTTCTTTTTTATCTTAGCTTTAGTGTTACAATTGTTATTACTGCCAGCAATACTCCCACAATCCAGAAGCGCGAGACAATTTTCGACTCATGCATTCCTAATTTTTGGAAATGATGATGTAATGGCGCCATTTTAAAAATCCGTCTTCCTTCTCCGTATTTCTTTTTGGTATATTTAAACCAACCTACCTGCATCACTACAGACAAATTTTCTACGATAAACACACCACATAAAACAGGGATCAATAATTCTTTACGAATTACAATTGCAAAGACTGCAATGATTCCTCCAAGAGCTAGACTCCCAGTATCTCCCATAAAAACCTGAGCAGGATAAGAGTTATACCATAAAAACCCGATACAAGCCCCCATGAAAGCCGAGATAAAAATCACCAACTCTGAAGAGTAAGGAATGTACATGACATTGAGATAATCAGCAAATTCAATATGCCCAGAGACATATGCAAAGATGGCCAGCGCAATTCCTATAATTGCAGATGTTCCGGTTGCCAACCCATCTAAACCATCTGTCATATTAGCTCCATTAGAAATGGCAACCACTAAAAAGATGACAATTGGAATAAACAATAACCAGCCATAACTCTTATTTGTATCTCCAATCAACCAGTTATAATTAAACTCATTCCCTTTTACAAAAGGAATTGTAGTTGTCATGTCCTTAGTTTTTATCCACTTCGTATCCTCTACAGACTCTCCTCCATTTTGCGCATGCAAATGAGTAACATCAGTACTATTTACAACCTCCACATTTGCAGCCACCTCTTCATGCACCTGAACATCTGGGTGGAAATAAAGAATTGACCCTACAAAGATTCCTACCACAATTTGCCCCACCACTTTAAAGCGACCAGCTAAACCTTCTTTGTTCTTTTTAAAAACCTTGATATAATCATCAATGAAACCGATTGTTCCCAACATAACAGTTGAAACCAGCATGATAATCACATAG
>CAKZPK010000218.1 GCA_937139035.1 uncultured Crocinitomix sp.
AGAGAAATACTCTCTGAATCAGTTGATTTAATCAAGTTCTTATTGGAAAAACAATATCAATTATCAAACATTGGTCTTACTGATGCCATTGCGCATGCGTGGACAAAAGGTGGTGTTTATATTGAGCAACCCACTAAAAAAGGGAGGCGAAAATATAACGCCATAGAATATGTTTGGCTAAGGATGGCTAACGAATTGCGTGAATTCGGTATGCCTCTAAAGGCGATCATTGAATTGAGAAACTTCATTTCAAAGGAATTTGATATGAAGGCTATTGTTGTGGAGTTATCTGCGGATGATGCCAAAACAGACGAGTTTCAACGTGTGCGAGAGGAACTTGATCTGTTACTGGATTCATCCGAACATAAAATGATAAATACGGTCATTGCCATGTTAATTTACATGACAATTATTGGTAGAATTGATACACATTTGTTAATCAGAAAGGACGGCTCATGCTTTATTTATGATGAAAAGCCTTTTAACGACAATATGACATCATCAGTTCTCAATGCACCGTATATCAGTTTTCCGTTACGTCATATCGTATCAGATTTTATTGAGCGAGAGGAATTATATGATCTGTCGATATTAGATGACGAAAATGCGTTAAGCAAACAGGAAAAGGATGTATTACGCCTATTGCGTGAGGGGAATATTACATCCTTAAATGTTCGGTTAAACAAAGGTGAAGTAAAATTGATAGAAACAGAAGAACAAATTGATGTGTCAGGCGCGAGTGGACGACTATTCGATTTGATTCAGAAAAATGCCTATCAAGAAATACAGTACAAAACGGAAAATGGCAAAGTGGTCAGCTTAAAACGCAAGACCAAGTATAAGAGTTAAATTAAAGCTACTAGATAAACTAGGGCAATTAGGAACGGTAAGTCATTATTTATTGGAACTCCCGAGGATATAGACATAGACCAAAATAACAATGTTAAATTTAAAAGAGTGTAGAAGATTATTAGGAGAGACGGGAAAGAAGTGGACAGATAAGCAGATAGAAGGAGTAAGAAATTATCTCACCGATTTAGCTAAGATCAATATTTCCATTATAAGACAGGTATTAAAGAACCCAAAACGCGTTATCTGTAGCGCAGTAAAAGATAAAAATCAAAACGTATGAAGAAGGTAGCAATAATGTGTAGAGTAAGTTCAGATGAACAAGCGAAGGGATATAGTTTAGACGATCAGTTTGAAAAGCTGACCAATTATTGTAAGCGTATGAATTACGAAATCGTTTACAAATTAAAAGAGGATCATTCAGCCAAATCATTTGACCGACCTGAATGGAAAAGGATGATTGAAAAAATCAAGTCTAAGGAGATTCAAATTGACGAAATCCTGTTTACATCTTGGGATCGCTTTTCACGAGATTTGACAGGAGCGTTGAATATGATTCAACACCTAAAAGCAAAAAAGATTGTACCGCAATCTATCGAGCAACCAATTGATTATAATATTCCTGAAAATCTATTCATGTTGGCGATTTATTTAGCCAATCCTGACGTGGATAATCAACGAAGATCAATAAAGGTAAGAGGAGGAATACGACAAGGGTTAAAACAAGGACGTTGGGCAAGACCACCATTTTATGGTTATATCTCTGCAAAGAACGTGGAGGGCAGTCATATCATTATTCCTGATCCAGTAAAAGCACCTATTGTAAGAGAAATATTTGAACGGGTAAGCAAAGGGGATTCACAAAAAGAGATTCGGGAAGATTTAAAAGCAAGAAAGATTATTCTTTCTCGTAACAATGTGAGCAAGATTCTAAAGCGAATCTTATACGCGGGGAAAATTGTTGTTCCTGCCATAGAGACTGAATCAATGCAAATCATTGAAGCAATCCATGAACCTATTATTTCTGAAAAACTATACTATGAAGTGCAAGGAGAATTAATGAGAGGTAGAAAAGCAAGAGGTAAATCTATTCCGAAATATGAGAAATTAAGAGACGATTTTCCCTTACGTGGAATTATCAATTGTAACTGTTGTGGTGAAACCTTAACAGCTAGTTTCTCAAAAGGAAAAATGGGTAAGCGATATGGCTATTACCATTGCAATCACTGTAAAGGGCAAAGGGTATCAGCAATTAAAGTGCATAAATCATTTGATGAATTACTCAATTCAATAGAAGTGAATAAAGGTGTATTAAAACTTTACAATAATATACTCGATAATCAGGTTAATTTATCAACAAAAGATAATTCAGACGATCTTAAACGACTCAAAGATAAATTAGAACTTTTGACGCAACGTCTAGAAAAATCTTATGAGATGATGTTAGACGATAAAATTGATGCAGAAGATTATAATGCAGGTAAAAAGAGGTTTAGTATTCAGAAGGTTGAAATTGAGAAAAGCATGAAAAATATACAAACTTCCAGCAAGGAAATCGTGAGCCTTGCTAAATCAGGGTTGAATTCACTCTCAAATACGCGGAACACCTATGGAAACGCTACGGTACAGCTAAAGCAGAAATTCGTGAGTTCGACATTTTCTAAGAATTTCTTTTTCGACGGGAAAAAATGTCGAACTCCTGAACTGAATAAAATATTTGCCCTGATTACCTGTCTTGACGGTGTTTTACAAGGAGATAAAAAAGAGGTGACTGATTTAAAAAACCTGTTATCCCCTGTTGTACGGAGGGAGAGACTCGAACTCTCAAAATCCTGATTCTAAGACAGGCGCGTATGCCATTCCGCCACCCCCGCATTTTTAGTGTTTGAGGAAACAATAGGACTCGAACCTATAACCATCTCCTTAACAGGGAGGCGCTCTACCATTGAGCTATATTTCCTTTTTAGTACCCCCTCTGGGATTCGAACCCAGACTGGAAGATTATTACATCTTTGTCTCTGCCAATTGGACTAGAAGGGCATTGTAATTGAATAATATTTGGAATCATTTTTAAGTACAAGCTTTTTAGTTTTTGCTTGAAATTTAAACTCAAAACTGGTTTGCGGTCCCGGAGGGAATCGAACCCTCATCACCCGATAGACAGTCGGACATTCTAGCCGTTGAACCACGGGACCGTTATTATTGTATTCCGTACGGGGTTCGAACCCGTAACCTTCACCGTGAAAGGGTGACGGCCTAACCAATTAGCCCAACGGAACAGTAGTAGAGATGGGAGGAATCAAACCTCCACTTTTTGGGTAGAAACCAAACGTTCTATTCGTTGAACTACACCTCTATATATAGGAGCGGCCTTAGTACCAGCTCCGTAATCCACAATCAAAAACACATTACTATTTGTGCTATACAACATTTCAATTTTTAGTCAAGACGTTACTTGATCTATTCGTCTGAAGAGCAGGATTGCCTTTGGCGTTCCTGCATGCCTCTGCTCGAATCAATTCATGAGTAAACTCATTATTGATTACTTCGTCTGAAGAGCAGGATTCGAACCTGCGACCTCTCGCTTCCAAGGCGAGTAAACAAAACCACCGTTATCCCTCCAGATGTATTTTTTATTTCAATAGATCCCCTTGTTATTAGACAAGTTCGAACCAGAGAAAGCATTGCTTTCGAAGACGAAGGCTCGATCTTTAAGATCGAAAAGCCTGAGGTACGACCTCTCGCTTCCAAGGCGAGCAAACAAAACCACTGTTATCCCTCCAGTTTTCTATTTTAATTAGCATTTGTTTCTCAACTCACTACTAATTTTGGGTGTCATACGGGATTTGAACCCATGTCTTCTCTTTCACAGAGAGATGCTTTAACCAATTAAACTAATGACACCATATTGCACTCTTTTCGTTTTTTAATAGGCACAAAAAAAGCCCTCCCGATTTCTCAGGAGGGCTTTTAACCTATGCGGTTAAATTCACTTATTCCATGAGAAATTGCGTTTTGAATCGATCACAAATTTGCGGTCGAAGTTGCTCTATTAGGTTGAGCTCTATTTCTTGTCTATGTAAATTATTTAAAATCATTTTTTCTTTATTAGGTCCCGCAGGACAGTTTCTTATATTTATAATTTTTTATTGAGTATTACGTCGTTTAAAAAACTATGCTGCGGGACTTGTTCCCCTTTTGTTGATACAAAGGAATATAGTCAGTGCGCAGTCTTTTTGCGCAGTCAAAAAAAAGTTTATTTTTTTTGAAAATTAATATTCGATTATCTCTAGTTCTGAGCATTCATCAGGTGTTGGGGGCTCTAATTTATTTATCATTCTTTCCAAAACATTAGGAGGAAGTGGATGTTCTCTTTTTTTATTGCGCTTTATTAGCTCAATATAGGAGACTTCTAGATATACAATTTTGACTTGTGCACCATAATCTGAAAAGAGCCGAATAAGCTTGCCACGTAATTGTCTTGTAATATTTGTGGCATTCCAAACAAACGGTTGCTTAGCTCTTAAATACTGTCTTGCCATTTCTGTTCCGATTTGTACTACTTTTCCGTTTCCAGATTTATCAGTAGGTTTAATTTTATTGGCTCTTCTTATTGTGTCCAACGAAATGCATGGAATGTTTTTTAACCGTTCCTTTACAAACGTGTCTTTACCAGATCCAGGTACTCCTGATAATAAAATAACTTCAAAATCATTTTTTTTAAAAGGCTCATAAAAACGAGACGTGTCTTCTTTTAGAAAATAGTTAAACTGACTTTCTTTAGAAGGGAACGGATATGCTTGCTTCCAACAATTGAGTTCTTGACACAAAGCTTTAAAATATCCAAGGCGGTCTAGCAAGTCTTGTTGGTCATTACACTTTCTACCTAAAATATCTGCTTTTGCTAAAATGTATAAATGAAAAGTGTTGATGCTTAATGATGTTTTTAGCAGTAATAATTCAAAATTTGGTTTTTCAATTGCCCAAATGGGCAAACCATGATAACGCACTAACTTTGCCACATATTCTCTTGTAACATAGGGTGTGTCACCCGCTCTGTATAGTAGTTTTCGAACTGTTTTTTCTCCCTTTTTAGCATGGCCAGGTGATGTGATGCGCCCGTCATCAATAATTGTAGTAGACCTTTTTTCAATGTCATGCATTAATGCTGCTGCAAAAATGAGGTGTTGCTCATTCTCTGGTAAGTTTTTAAACTCCTCCAATTGTAACAAAGCCTCTACAACCATTTGGGTATGTATATAAACATCTCCCTCTGCATGATAAATAGCATCTTGTGGGACGCCTTTCATGTCAGATAACCAAGTGAATTTATTGGTTAGTTCTTCAAAATTATATGTGTTATTTATTTTCCACATGTGGTACTCCTTTCTGACAATAACGCAGCACGTTTCCAATTTCTGGTCCAATGTTCATCTGTTTTAACATGATCTTTACGGACATATTTAAACACATTTTGTGCAAAATCGTTAACAGCATAAGCATTGGAATTACGTGTTACAATACCTTCCATTAAACATGGTGCTTTTGAATTTGCATCAATTGACTGAAGCGTGCTACTGTTATTTGTTAAAGTTAATATTTCGTTTTTGTATTCTTTTTCTTGTGTTGGTTTTACCAAACTAATTTCCGGAACTGTTGGAAAATCCATTAGGTTAGCATAAAACTTCGTTTCTTCCCACGAAAGCCACTGATCTTTATCACGTACACCAAATACAAAAAAGTGTTGATTTAGTTTTTGGTACTCAATGGAATGAATGGCGTATAAGTTTTCGCCAAAAATTTCAAGGTCACCAAGGTCACGCTTTAACCAGGTCCATTTTTCTTTTAAATAGTTGGCCCAAGGATGCCGTGTTGGAGTAGCATGAGAACGGGCGAAAACGCCAATTTTACTTATGCATGTATTTTCTCCATCCAATTTTTCGGTATGAACAACATTGTTAATGGCTTCAATTTGTTTCCAATAGCCATGGTTGATTCTATCGTCACTAGTGGTGCCAGGTGAAAACGGATAATGATATGTGCGGCCGTATTTTCTTGAGATACTCATAGTTATTGTTTTAATAGTTTGTGAACCAACTGGTTTTGCTATTTACTTAAAATAGTTGGTAGGTTCCCTTTTTAGGGTTGAAATATATTTGCTGCATTGTTATTCCCAGTCTTACATCATTGTCTGATAAAACATTATGTACATCCTTTGATGTAAAAATGGTTTTGTTATTTAATAATTCCTCTATTCGTTCGTATCTGCTGCATGATGTTTCTACCAATTGGTCAAATTCTGACTGATAACTTGATTGAATTAATTTATAGTCATTAGTTACTATAATTTTTCCATTTTTGGTCGTTCGAATTTCTCCTTTTGTTGGGGTTCGTTCAATTACAGCAATTTCATTTGACTTAATACCACAAACTAGTAACAAACAGTCTGCCGCAATGGGTGTATTTTTTAACCATTCCACTGCTTGATTAAATGAGTTTGCTTGCTCTAAGGTTTTTCGAATTAAATAAACCACGGGTTCTTCTGTAGAAAACGGATCATTACTGGAAACGGCGTTTAATGAAATTGAAAATTTACCAATTGCCATGCCCGAAAGACAGCCTGTAAAGCCCGGCCAACCAACGGTGATATATTCATTTTCACCATTTATATATCGTGTAACCAAGCTGTGTGTGCTGAGGTCATTATTATTCGAATACCAATCTAAATTACGCCCGTGAACAGGGTTTCCGTTGTTTGCAACCGCAAAGGCTGAACAACCTAATACAATTTTTAATGCGTCATAATAAAGGTTGCCAACCAAAACATTGGTTATTGGCATTTGCATTTGTTTACTGATGCTTTCTAATTCAGAATAATGCTCGGCTGACAAATAGTTTTGTGCGTACATATCTAGCACGGCTATATATTCTTTTGGAACAAGTTGTAAAATTTCGCCCGAAAAGAAGTTTAATAGTGCATTAAACCCTTTTTTGTATTGGGTGAGTTGTGCCCACCTTTGGTCCGGTGGTTTTGATAGGTCAATAATTAGTTCTTTCATATTTTTAGTATTTAGTATTTAGTATTTAGTACTTGGTATCTGGTACATAGTACTTTTGTTTAGTGTTGTGCTATTGGCTTAGGGATTGGCAGCAATGTTTGAGCTCATTCAAAGCATTGCGTTACTGTACTGCTAAGCAATAAATATTGAATAGCGAGTGCAGAAAGCCCGACTCAAGTTCGCTTGAGGAAGCCCCTAATAAAATGGATGATGATTTTAAGCGTTTACTTTTTTGCTATTTTACTTTTGACGCGGGCTTTTTCACTTTTAAAAAAGTCTGTGTCTGAATTGAAAATGGTTGTGCTAATGGCACGATTGTATAATTTAATGGCTTTTTTAAAATTGCCCTTTTTTTCTGCAATTGTTCCACGGCGGTGCAATAGTGTAGCTTGACAAATACCCTTTATGGTTGCTGCAAAATTTATTAAGCGTTTTGCAAAGTCAAAATCATTCACATCAATTGCCCAACGAATAAAATAATAATAGGTTTGGATGTGATTGATGTCGTTTGACAATGATTTTTCAAAATAATACTTAGCCTGTTCGAAATTGTACAGGTGTTCCATATTAAAACGCCCCATTAAACAATTAGCGTCTGAATCATTTTCATCATAACTCAGCGCGTAATTAATGGCCTCTAAAAACTCTGTCAAATCATAAGGATACTGGTCCAATGCTTTGATGTAATATGTGTTTGCGAGTGTATTCATTTCGATTGCGGTTAGTAGTTTGTAATTGTCAACTGTCAATACGTTTTGACTGACGGTGTTTTTGACGCTCGTTTCGAAATTTTTTAGGACGGTGATTTGGTTTAAAATTACTGCCTTTAAAAATTTTGATTGGATTGCCTCTTTCTAGTTCAGTGTGTTGTTGCCAGTTTTCTTTTTTTGTGTTTTTTAATTGTTCTAATTGGTCGGTCTGTAGTGCTATTAATAACTTGGCTTTTGCCGCTTTTTTATTTTGTAATTGCGATTTTGAATCGCGTGAAACGGCTGCAATGCCTGTTGGTATATGTATAGCGCGCACGGCAGTTTCAACTTTGTTGACATGCTGTCCGCCAGGTCCGCCAGCTCGAAAAGTTTCATACTTTATGTTTGAATCTTTTAATGAGCCGTAATTTTTTGAGGATGCCGTAACTTCACTTACTCCAACAAACCAATTTTTGCGTTTGTGAAATTTGCGAAAAGGGCTTTGTCCTATCCATTGTACAGTGCCGATCCATTCTTTTAAAAAGGCACTGTTATCTTTTCCTTCCAACTGAATAATTGCGGAGTTGAATGTGTTTTTCTCGTCTGCTTTTTCTTTTGAAATTACGGTAGGCTTTAGGCCGTTAGTTTTTGCATCTGCCATGAGTAGTTTTACAACTTTTGCTACTACCCAGGCGCATTCTGCCGGTCCTCTTGCTGCTGTTATTTGTATTAAATTGTTCATTTTAATAGGGTGTTAAATCCAACCTGGGATTCGTAAATTTTCTTGTTTTGCCCAACTTTTCATTAGTGTTAGGGCTTTGTGGTTAATTGTTTTGTTATAGCGTGCTTTTGCTTGCACTATTCTTCTGCTTTGCAAGGAAACCTCAATTGTAGCTAAAGTCTCTTCATCACTATAAATAGGCTTTTTTCGAATTGAAAAAATAGCACATTTTTTACGGTAACATGAGCTTGCATAAGTCGCTACACAGTGGTTCATTTTGCG
>CAKZPK010000219.1 GCA_937139035.1 uncultured Crocinitomix sp.
AAGTTGGCCACAGATATTTATCTGCCAATCATTTCAGACTCAATTACTACAGAAATTGATTTTGATGATACCACCTATGTGATACAAATCATTCCAAAAGGAACGCAACTTTTTGTGTATGATTCCACTGGAAATAATGCAAATGCTAACCCGTTTAAACTTCCAATGGTCTTTACCAGAACACCTTATGGAAAAGGAAGTTATGATGAATTTGGCGTTTACTTAAATGTGTTAGGTTATGCCTATGCATTGCAAGATATGCGCGGCAGATACGAGTCTGAAGGAGTTTATTTGCCCATGTACAGTGACGCTTGGGACAAAAGTGTTTATCATCCAGCAGAAACACATCCGTTGGACATTACAGATATAAACGATCCAAAGAATGGTGTTTATCATCAAGACGGACGATATTCAATTGATTTCTTAAAAGACAGTTTGTTTAAAATGTATGATTTGGACGGTGATGGAATCGCCGAAACCAATGATCCTGTATATAATGGATCAATAGTAATGTTTGGCGCTTCTGCACTAGGAAACACACAATATCAAGCAGCAGCAGCATTTAAAAATGATGTTTCGCAAGACGGATTAAAAGGAATGGTGCCAATTGTTGCAACTAACGAACATTTTAACTGCGTTTTGCAACATAATGGTGTATTTCGTCAAGCCTTGGTTCAAGGATGGCTTACAGGACAATTATTAGACAATGTCGACACTATTCCAAGTGACACAGATATTCAAAACAATATCCACTCCATTTATGATTATGGTAACATGGGTGGAGACAGTGTGATCAATACAGCCGTGGATTACATTACCACAGTGAAAGATTATAATGGCTACACAGGAATGTACCCTAATTTTGCTTATAGAACAGACGCTAATGCCAATTGGGCGCCAATAAATGCGGCTGGAGAATCAGATCCAGACGGTGATATAAACAGATATTCCAATATGGAACTTCCTATGTATCATTTAACTGGTTGGTGGGACATTTTTATAGATGGGCAACTAGAAACCTACCAGCATATTATGGATAATACAGGAGCTTCTACCCAATCCAATCAAAAGATGATTATTGGTCCTTGGACACACGCTACAATTTCGCAACAAGAAGTTGGAGATGTTGTTTATCCTGAATCTGTTAAGGATATTAAATTAGTAAATACAGAGGTTGAAGAAGCTAATTTAACTGAACTTGTAGAAGGTGATTTAGTAGACTGGTTCCGTTATTTATTGAATTATAATGCGGATAATTATTTAGGTGAACCAAAAGTATTTATTCCGGAAAGTGATGTTTGGCAAAGTGTTGGCACCTCTTCCATCCGTATTCCAGCAAAGGATTCATATATTTCTTACGCTACTTTTATCAACTATCTGGGCGGTTTTGGACCAATTACAGGCATTTCTATTGAATTGAATAATGACGGTGATATAACTCCGTTAGTTATTGATTTGCCAGCTGACAGCTCAAACCAAAAACCAGGAACAAGCCCAGTTTCAGAACCTGTTTCTGAGCCGGTAGATTTTGAGTCTGTACCGAATATTCGTTATTATGTTCCGGGGCCAGTTGATGATGGAGTTCCTGAAAACACAAGCACTGGAAACTACTGGAGCGCGGCTGATGAATTTCCTTTAAAAACAGGATGGCGTTGTTATCCAATGTTTTTGCACTCAAACGGAACATTAGACACTATAGCTCCTTCCATTACTGAAGAGCAAGTAGGTTATGACCATGATCCAGATGATCCGATTTACACAATTGGCGGAGGAAATTTAGCAATACCTACTCCACAGCAAGACCGTGTTAGTGCAGGACCTTTGAACTATGCAGATACTAGCTTTGCTAATGTAACTATGGATCGTGAAGGAGTAATCAGTTTCATGTCTGGCGCTATTAATGACTCGCTTTGTATAATCGGAATTCCTAAAGCTAAACTTTATGCCTCCTCTTCTCCACTTACTGGACCAGAAGGACCAACCGATACAGATTTTTTTGTTAGAGTATTAGATGTTTATCCTGATGGAAGAGAATTGTTTGTTGTAGAAGGAGCAGTAAATGCTAGAGCAAGAGATTATTCTAAACAATTAGCTACTGGCGAAGAGGATATTGATATACCTTATTCAAATATAGAAGCAGGAGATGTTTACGAATACGAATTTAACCTATTACCAATTGCATACACGTTTGGACATGGACATCAAGTAAAAGTTTTAATCAGCAGCAGTAACTGGCCTCGTTATCAATCATCTGCAAACATTCCAATTGAGCATGGAGATTTTTTCAGACGCACACCTGGTGACGATCAAACTTACACATTTGAAGGGACAGTTTACACACCACGAGTAGCTCATCAAGAGGTTTACTTTAGCCCTGAACAACCTTCGCAAATTATCTTTCCACTTTATGATGGCGTAAGTGATCCCAACAAAAACACTGACCCTGACTTAGGAGATAGAGATTGGTTGATCTACCCTAACCCTATTCAAGGTGAATTCAATATTTTAACAAAATTAGATGTTCCTTATTCAATTGACATTTATGATGTTTCTGGTGAAATAATTTATTCACAGCAAGAGAATTCTGGCAAAACAACGATTGATGCAACCGCATTTTCTGCAGGTGTGTATGTTGTAAAGCTTTCAAATGAATTTGGAGATGTGTATACAGAAAAGGTAGTAAAACTATAAGCTACTAACAGCTTGGCAAGTTTATAAGCTTATCACATCAAGTAATGATGCTCATGCACTAAATAATTTAATCGGTAGGATAATTAAAAGAAGAAATTCTTCTAATACACTAAAGCGGTTTGTTTACAACGTATAAGAGCTCGTTCTTTTGCAGACGGTAACGTTCTACTAATTCTTCGCCTAATTCATCCTTAAAATCGATAGTATCAACTTTAAAACCAGCCTCTGCTAAACGATTTGGATAATTAGTTCCATACAAACGTACGTGATCATATTGCCAAAAATGCTTTTCACGCTCTTCAGGTGTAGTTATTGAAGCATCTTCGTAAGTTGTATCTCTATTTGTATCAATAGGTACCTGTAAAATTCCCCAACCTCCTGGTTTCATTATTCGGTACAACTCTTTCATGCATTGTAAATCATCCTCTACGTGCTCCATCACGTGATTACAAAAAATCACCTCATACTGATTGTCGTCCAAAGGGATTTTATGTAAATCAAAATGCAAGTCAGCAATAGGAGAAACTAAATCACCCGTTGTATAATCTAAATTTTTCTGATTTTGAAACCCTTTATGGAAACACTGCTCGGGAGCAATGTGCATTACCTTTAAATTCGGTTTTGTAAAAAAATCAGTTTTACGTTTTAAGTACAACCACATTAAACGGTGACGCTCCAATGTCAAATCATAAGGACAAAGCACATTATCGCGCTGTACAACTTTAGAACCGTAGGAAAGAAACTTACGAAAAGACTTTTCGCATACAGGACATTCAACCTTATCACCTTTATAAATAAGCGGTGCAAAAAATTTGAATACATAACTTAACCTTATTAGTAAAGGTCTTGGTAACGTGTTCAATAACCAATTGTAAATTTTTTTCATCTTTCAATCTAAAACGACAGGGCACAAATATAATACATATCTCTTTGTTAATTCGGTTGAATTTACAAATGTTCATACTCATATGAACATCATCAATACTTGATAATAGAGAGAATAGTTGCTTTGAACGGGTATTAAAGTACTGGCAGCTAATAATTTTAAAAAATTAATACATTTGTATCACCTTGCTAAAAACTCTACACATACTTGCATTTTTATGCATTTGCTATTCAGTTAATGCACAAAGTGACGCAATTGAAAATCTAAAAGAAAAGATTGGGAGCCAATCTGAAGACACCATTTTTCAAATTATAGATCAGCACCTTAACTATTTAGATTCTTTAGAGGCAACTGCCCTACAAAAAATAGAGGTACTTAATTTAAGAGTTAACATTTCAGACTCGTTAAATAACAGACTTGAAAGTCTTCTTGGTTATCAACAACTTAGTGAATATGGTACTTTCATGAATTCTAATGAATATTTCAGTATTCTAAAAAAGAGTGGTAATGCTCAAGCTGGTCTTGGTAATATTGATCAAGCAATGGAAATTTATTTTACCGCCGTAACATTAGCTGACAGCATTGACAACGATACCCTTTTAGCTGACATTTATCGCACAATTGGAATCAAGTATAAAAATGCGCAAAACGCTAACCTGGCTTTAAAATATTTAGATGAATCACTCCTAATTTATACGCGTTTGTCAGATTCTGTTGGAATTTTGAATTGCTATATGACAATGGGAAATGCCTACAAACAGCGAGACATTTATGATAGCGCCCTCTTTTACTATGATAAAAGTTTAAGCATTTCTGAAAACACTAATTACGCCAGAGGAGCAGCTGGAAATTACAATAATATGGGAAGTGCCTATTTGGGGCAAGAAAACTATGATCAGGCGCTTGAGCATTTCTTTTTAGCATTAGAAATCAATAAAGCAGAAGGAAATGATAAATGGATTTCCTACAATTACAATAACATTGGAAACGCCTATTATCAGTTAAAAAAATATGACCAAGCCCTACTCTATTTAAACAAGAGTATTGAGATTAAAACGCGCCTTGGAGATGATGAAAACAAAATTCAAACCTTAGAATGGATTGCTGAAATTAACGCCGAAAAAGGAAACTACCGTTTGGCTTATATGTATTTAAAGGATCATTTAAGAATAAAAAATAGCTTTCAAGATGCACAACGACTTCAAATGGCAGATGCATTAGAAGCGAGATTTCAAAATGAAAAAAAGGAGGTTGAAATTAATGCTTTAAAAGCCGAACAGTCTTTACAAGACATGGTAATTGCTTCGCAAACGAAGGATTTGGAACATCAGGAAGAAATGCGAGCGCAAGAAAAAAACCTGATTTACGCTTTGGGTTTTATCATGCTTAGTTTATTGGTCACAATTATAGTTTTTTGGAGAAACAACCGACAAAAAAAGAAATACAACGAACAACTTGAAACTAAGAATTCAGAAATAAACCAGGCCAATAGTGATATTGAAGAAGCCCGTGTTAATTTGGAGCGCAAAAACAAAGAGGTTACCGACAGTATTAACTATGCAAAGCGCATTCAGGCAGCCATTTTACCTTCAGAGAAAACCATTGCTTCGCATTTAAACGAGGCGTTTGTACTTTACTTACCAAAGGATATTGTTGCTGGTGATTTTTATTGGACGGAACGTGTTGAAAATACGTTATTATTTGCAGTTGCTGATTGCACGGGACATGGCGTACCTGGCGCAATGGTAAGCGTTATTTGCCATAATGCTTTAAATTCTTGCATTAAACAATTGGGACTAACAGATCCAGGTGAGATTCTAGATGAAACGACCAAATTGGTTTTAAAACAATTTGAAAAATCAGAACAAGAAGTGCGAGATGGAATGGACATTGCCTTATGCTCCTTTAACACTGCTACACGTGAATTAAAGTTTGCAGGTGCAAATACTCCGCTTTGGGTAGTTCGTAATGAAGAGATTTTTAAATACAAGGCTACACGACAACCAGTAGGTAATCATACCAATCACGTTGATTTTGATACGCAAATTATACCAATTCAAAAAGGAGATGTCCTTTATTTATCAAGGGATGGGTATTCGGATCAGTTTGGTGGTGAAAAGGGAAAAAAGTTCCTAAATAAACGCTTTAAAGAATTACTCGTAAAAATTGCTAAAAAGCCCATTAAAGAACAAAGCGAGCTATTACGCAACAACTTTGAAGATTGGAAAAAAGAATATGAGCAAGTTGATG
>CAKZPK010000220.1 GCA_937139035.1 uncultured Crocinitomix sp.
GTATGTCCATCAACAAATAAAAAGTCAATATTTGGGAAAGCATTTTCCGTTAAATTACCTGTGCGGTTAATAAACTTTAATTGGCCGCTTTCTTCAATCGGCATTATATTTTCCTTCAAAAAAGATGCTCGCTCTCTTCGGTTAGGCTCTGTCGCCCATTTCCAATGACGTTCGCTACTCCAATAAGTGGCATTTTTAAAAACTGGGCGGTAACCATTTGTACCATTGTGGGCTATTGCTCCACCACAATGGTCAAAATGTAAGTGGGTTAGAATAACATCAGTAATATCATCTAATGAAAAACCAAGAGCTTCAATACGTTTTTGAAGTGTATTATCTCCAAACAAATAATAATAACTGAAGAATTTCTCAGATTGTTTATCGCCCATTCCAGTATCTACTAACATTAATCTATCACCATCCTCTATGAGCAAACAACGCATACTCCAAGGACACATATTATTAGAGTCTGCAGGGTTGGTTCGTTGCCATATTGATTTGGGAACTACGCCAAACATGGCACCTCCATCTAGTTTAAAATTGCCGGTTTCAATAGGGTGTAACTTCATATTGTTTTTCGTTTTTTTTGTTCTCTCTCAAATATAATTAATGCCCGTTGATTGAGACATAAAATTATATGAATTAATTTTAAGATATTTGAAGTATGGAGTCCAATTGCATTCTACTATTTTAAATAAGAATAAATATTTGAATAGGGGTAAGGACCATTGGTTTTGTAGAGTATTATAACACGTTTAATAGTAAAATTAAACCAGTCATAATATGATGACTACAAGTCAGCATATTTATTTAAATCACTACTGATTAAAGATTAATTTTGATTTGCTGCAGTTATACTATTGAATGGATTTACAAATATTTCCGCTTATTTAAAAAATAAATATGAGACACATTATTCTAACATTAATTTTATTCAGTATAAACTCAGGCTATAGTCAAGTTAACGGGCTTGAGATGTTTGACGAATCTTATGTACATGAGATTCGAGTTACCTTTGAGCAAGAGAATTACTGGGATTCGTTAGAATATTATTATGAGCAGTATTTAGAGTTTGGTGCAGATAAGCAATACATGATGGCTAGCGTTTCTATAGATGGAACTGTTGTCGATTCTGTTGGAGTTCGAGAAAAAGGATATTTCTCCAATTGGGGATCAGAAGGGTTAAAAGAGCCACTTAAAATTGATTTTAACGAATATGTGTCAGGAACAAAATATGACGGGTTAAAAAAAATAAATCTACAAAATGGATTTAGTGATCCAACAATTATGAGGGATGCTTTGGCATATAAATTTATGCGAGATGCAGGGGTTGCTGCGCCACGTTCGTCATATGCAAAAGTTTATTTGAATGACACTTATTGGGGATTGTATTTGGTTGTGGAGCAGGTGGATGATAGATTTTTGAAAAATTGGTATGAAAATGACAACGGCAATATCTTTAAGTGTATTGATAATACCAGTTTAGAATGGCAAGGTTCAATTAAGACAAATTACGAAGATGAGTTTGGATTAAAAACAAATGAAGAGTTGGATAACTGGGACAGTTTTATTGATTTGGTTGGTAAAATTAATGATGAGGATGAATTTGAAGATAGTATTTCAACAGCTTTGCAAATGAATTCATATTTACGTGTATTGGCAGCAGATGTATTAATGTACAACTGGGATTCCTACTATGAGCATGGTAGAAATTTTTATATATATTATGATTCTGTAGCTAGTACCTTTCAATGGATACCTTGGGATTATAATTTGGCTTTTTCTACATCTGAAACCAATATTGTAATTACCTATGATGGGGGGATGACAGAAACAAAGCCATTGGTAGAAAATGTAATGAATAGTGAAGTATATCGTGAGCAGTACTTTAATCACTTATGCGTGTTCATTGATAATTATTTTACGCTTGAAAACCTTGAATCTTATATTGATGATACAAAAGCTTTAATTGCAGAACCTTTAGAGGATGATCCTAATAAATACTTTTCGATATCTCAATTTAATACAAACGTTAATACGAATATTACGGTTGTAGATGGTTGGGGCTTTGAGACAGTGATACCTGGTTTAAAGTCGTTTATTAGTTCTCGCTACGCAACAGTTAGTTCGCAGTTAGATTCCTATTCGCATAGTTGTACTGCATTGAGTATTGATGAAGTAACTGAAGAGGTTAATAGTACTTCTCTTGTTTATCCAAACCCATCTAATACTGGTGTATTTAATATTGTGTTTGCAAATGCTGTGCAACAAGTTTCAGTCTATAATATTTATGGGCAGGCTATGCTAACTGAGGCAGTTTCTGAATTAGGGCAAACTGAATTGGATTTAAGCGCATATGCTGACGGAATATATATTGTAGAGTTGGTTGGCGAAACACGCGAGCTAGTTCGCGTTGTCAAGCAGTAAAAGCTGATCCAGAATCTTTCTTCGTTCAATAAAGCCTGTTGAAAACTATCCTTTTTTTTAATGGATGCTAGCGGTATTTTCATGAATTTAGTATAAAATATACCATTATGCGTGTTCATTTTATAGCAATAGGAGGCAGTGCAATGCACAATTTAGCAATAGCACTAAAAAGAAAAGGAGATGAGGTAACAGGTTCAGATGATGAAATATTTGAACCTTCTAAAAGCCGCCTTGCATCTAATGGTATTTTACCCTCTAAAATAGGTTGGGATCCAGATGCTATTAATGCAAATATAGATGCCATAATTTTAGGAATGCACGCTAGGGTGGACAACCCTGAATTGTTGCGTGCACAGGAATTGGGCTTGAAAATTTATTCTTACCCGGAGTTTGTTTACGAACAAACCAAGCACAAAAAACGAATTGTGGTTGGCGGAAGTCATGGAAAAACAACAATTACTTCAATGTTGTTGCACGTAATGGA
>CAKZPK010000221.1 GCA_937139035.1 uncultured Crocinitomix sp.
TTTACCAGCATATTCTACACGAACATAGCATAATGTACCAGAATTATCAGCAGTATCGTCACCACCATAAGTACCTGTTCCTCCTTCACCTTCTGCAGTTGATCCCGTGTTGATTGGAGCATATCCGTTTAAGATAATTCCACCCCAAGCACCAGCACTAGGAGCATCAGCAATAGGTGTGAAAATGATTGGAGAACCAGAAGTTCCGCAAGCCATTAATTTTCCACCTTGTGCTACAGCTAAAAATGGAGTAGTTCCATCATCAGCAGCGTTAACAGTAGTTCCTGCTTCAATAGTTAATGTTGCACCATTGTCGACAAATACACCACCAGAAAGAATCCAGTTATCTGATGCTGCCATAGTTTGGTCTTCTGTGATATGACCAGATACTTGTTTGTAAACAACTCCGCCTATTGTAACTTCAGTATACCAGTCGATTATGTTATAAGTACAGGAACCGTCATCTTTTTTAGCTTCTGAATTGTAGTTAGTGGCATCAGGATCTGTACATCCTTTTTTCTTACATGCAGGTAAAACTGCAACTAGTGCCCCTGCAAGAAGCATCATTTTAATTGTTGATTTTGTATTTTTCATTTCTTTTTGTTTTTCTAATTTGATGGTACAAATATCAGGACTACTTTCTCCGCCGTAATTATGTTGGCATTACCGTTGTGTTAAATAAAAGTTAATCGTATTTTACATTTAGTTAATGTTGAAAAAAGCCAAAAAAAAAGCTGTCTGAAATTACTTTCCAGACAGCCTTCAAAGTGTTGTTAAGAATGGTTTTACTCAATTTCTTTTTTCTTTTTATTCTTCTTTGAAACAGGGATGTTATAACTAAATGACAAGCTTAAATCAATTCCTCGTCTGAAACTTGATACGAATAATGTTTCAGCAGGATTAACCATGTTTTCTTGAACAATATTAATTGTTGGGTTTAATAGGTTTTTAGCTTTTAGACCAAATGAATAAGTGTCATTAAAAGTGATTTTGCTCACAAAGTTTAATGTATTAATTGGGCGCTCATATTGATCACCAATTCCATTACTTCCAACCGCATATAATCTCGGTCCAAAAACATTGTAAGATAAAGCTGCTAAATAAGTTTTTCTATTTCCTTTTTCTCCTTTAGTAGTTTGGTAACTTAAATCAAAGTTTACCAAATAAGGCGAAGCTCCTTCCAGTGGGCGAATGTTGTTTGTGTTAATTGCGCCAGGATCTGTAGTGTCAATCATTACAGAGGTATACATGTACGTTGCGTTGAAACCAACATTCAAATCATTCAAAAAAGAAGTGTCTCTTCTGGCAGAATCACGTACAAGGAAGTTAAGGCTTCGCATATACTCAATTTCAGCACCGGCAACATTTGCAGCATTTGCATTGGCAAAACTCATTAATTGTCCACTTGCTGTAGCACGCATTGTTTGCTCAATTGGGTTGTCAAGATATTTATAAAAAGCACCAATTGAGAATAGTTCGCCAGGTTTACCATAATGCTCATATCTGAAATCAGCATTATAATTTATACCATTTTGCAATTGTGTATTTCCTTGCGCTTTTGCACCCGCAAAATATAATACATATTGAAATGGAGCAACTTCATTAAACTTAGGTCGTGTTAATGTTTTGCTAGCAACAAATCTGAATACATTGTTTTGGTTTGCATCAAAACGTGTTATTAAACTAGGCAAAATGGCGTCACTTAATAAAATTGTTTTTTCATAGCTTGAAGGGCTTTGTTGATTTCTGTTTTCAACTGTTTGTGCACCACTTTCATATCGGATACCTGGAATAAATTGCCATTTATTCAATTTGAATTTAATGTCTGTATAAAAACTAACAACATCTAATTGAGCCAAGTAAGAAGAACCAAAGTTCGCCACCTCTGAAATGGTGAATTGACCCTCGTCATGCATGGTTGAATTTAAATATGAATCCATATTGTAGATGTCTAAATTATCTCCAATATTACCTGCAAGGGAGTTTAATACATAGTTAAACTGTTTGTAGTCAAAAATTCGTGTTTTCTTTTTATAATCGGCACCAATTTTTAAGGTTATTAATTCTCCAGGAATAGTGTCTAGTTTTTTGTTTAACACATCACCGAATTTTAAGACATAGCGAGCATTGATTTTTGCTGCAACCTCATTTTCTTTTAGTTTACTATGAAAAATGTGGTTTTCATTTCGGTCAATATAGTTAATTGCGTAATGCTCTGTATTGTCTTTTTGATCTTCATCATAAAATGCTACAAACTGTTTTCTGTCTGGTTCCTGACTACCCGTTGCGCTATATGATCCTCTCCAGTCAATCGTTAAACGTGATAAGGCAGAATCCTCAACAAAAGGGAGTAATTGATGTGTACCAATAATTTGATTCACTGCCATGTAGTTTTGTTGGTAAGTTAATCTGCGCGAATAAATGCTACGCGAATAATCAAAATGATCTCCCCAAGTTTCTCTTACTTCGTCGCTAGAATTATTTACAAATAATGTATTGAATGAAATGTTGTTGCTTGGGTTAATTCTGTAATAAAGATTTAATAATCCAGTAGTTGCAGTTTCTTTGGTGTATTTGTCAAAGTCATAATTTAAACGCTCTTCACTTTGTGCGTTTATAATTTTCATAGACCCATTTGCGTACTTGTAAGAATTGTCATGCGATAGCAATACTAAGTACCCAAAACCTTTTGAACGACTATTAGATTTTGTTGCAGGGAAGAAATTTCCAGCTGTTATTGCAAAATTAGTATTAGGTAAAGCCTGATTTAGTTTTGTTCCAAAATTATCGTTAAACCCTGTTGATTTTCCTTCCACTGAATTGTAAAGACCATTATTGTAAAGGTTGTTTACTGCCGGATAAGCTGATTTCTTTGAGTTAATAACAACAAAATCTGGAATTTGTCTTGATCCATCATCAAAGCCAAAATAGTCAAATTTACCACCGTTATAAGTTCTAAAGTCACTAAATGTAGTTTGTGTATTTATTCCAGTACCAACAGTAATTTTTAAAGTTGGTTTATTATAGAAACTTTTAGTTGTAACATTAAAAGCTCCTCCAGAAAAATCGCCATAAAGTTCAGATGACATTACTTTACTTACCTGAATTGAATTTACAATGTCGGTTGGAAATACACTTAATGGTACAACTCTAAAATCTGGATGTGGTGATGGAATGGGTAGACCATTTAAATAAGCTACATTATAACGATCTCCTAAACCTCTTACATATAATGTTGAACCTACTGTAGAAAGCCCTGTAATCTTTTTAGCAGCACTTCCTACATCAGAAGCTCCTTTCTTTGCAATCATGCTTCCTGAAAGCTGTGAAGTAACTTTATCGTCATTTTTAACATCTTCAACTACCTTTTTTTCAGAACCTCCGTCTGTAATTGTTGCTGAAGCAATAACAGTAACAATTTCAAGTTGTCCATCCTCAATCATCTGATGGTTGTGTGTTATTGTTTCGTTTCCTTTTATATTTAGCAAGACTGTATCTGTTTTCATAGCCATTGCTGAATTACGAAAAACAAGTTTATTCTCACCAGCAGGAAGTTGGATTGAATAAGTTCCATCAAAATCAGTTTGCCCTATTTTTTGCAAACCATTTTCAGTGATTCGTGCAATAGGCATATATATAGGTTCTTCTACATTATCCATTAAGCGAAAAACCTTTCCGTTTACTTGTCCGGTTTGCGCTATTACTCCAATGTTTAAAAACAATAAAGAGAATGTAATAATTAAGCTTATGTGTTTCATTTTAGCTGTTCTTATATTTTTTGCAAATTTAGATCAGGTGTTGTTTATAAGTCTTTCAATTGGTGTTATGAATACATTAATTCGGCATAACATTGTCTTAATATTGCGTTGAGGTTAGCATAACAAATAGATAACGGGGAGTTAATATCTTCTGGAATTCTTATCTCTAAATTTGTAAAAAAAGTAGCTGTGGAGCATAAAATTTTGATAGTAGATGACGAGCCTGATATTTTACATTTGCTCTCTTATAACTTTGAAAAAGAAGGTTATAAAGTTTACAGTTCAAGTAATGGTAAAGATGGGATTGCAACAGCAATAAAAGTTGTGCCGGATGTTATATTCTTAGACGTTATGTTACCAGACATTGACGGAATAGAGGTTTGTGAATTAATTCGAAAGCAGCCAACTTTAAATAATACATACATTATATTTTTATCTGCCAGAGGCGAAGATTATTCGCAAGTGGCGGGTTATAGAGCAGGGGGAGATGACTATATTGTTAAACCTGTGCGCATGCGCGTTTTATTGCATAAGGTAAAAGCGTTGTTAGAGCGAAACCTTGAAAATGTTGACGCCAAGCGTAATGATAAAGTACTGATAGATCCAGAACGTTTTTCAATTCATAAGGATGGTAAAGAATCAATTATTCCTAAAAAGGAGTTTGAATTACTTTCTTTTTTAATGAGTACGCCCAATAAAGTATTTAGACGTGACGAAATTTTAGCAAGTGTATGGGGCGACCCCAAAATAAGCGACCGTACAATTGATGTTCATGTTCGTAAACTTAGAGAAAAATTTGGAACAGGAATTATAAGAACTGTTAAGGGAGTTGGATACCGTTATATGGGATAGTTTTATTATTTAATTGCGGTAATAAATGTCTTTTTTTGTCGATCCGTAAGAACTTTTTTCATGATAATTATGAAGTGTGATTTTACTTGAATCAATTGAAAAAAGTAAGGTGTCAAAATAGCGTGATTTTCTAATTTCCAATCCAGTTGTGATATAGTGAATATTAAAAGTATCTACAACTATTTCGGGATTATCTCTGAAATCTAATACTACTCTTAAATTTTCATCAATTGCATGTGGATGGCTTGTGAAATCTATGATCGTTCTATCATTTTTTAGAATACATATAGTATCTATTGTTCCAGCGGAATTTGAAATGTGTGCAAATAAATTTTCATAGCCCGAATTGCTGAAAAATGAGAGCTTTTTTTGACCCCAATGATAATTCCTCTGAACTCCAATAAAAATCGATTGGTCAGGAATAAAACGGAACTCACTGGAATCACTTAACGCAATAATTTGTCCGAGATGTAGGTCGCATGATCGTGGTGAATCGGAAATTTTGATTCGATCAGGTTGATCAGAAAATGATTTTATTGTGATTGTTGAATATAATGTATCTCTCCCAAAATATTCAAATTCCACGGGGTTATGGAGGGTTTCAATTGTTTCTTCAGGAATAGTTGACTCAATAGTAGCTTCTTTTTTATTTGATGTACATGCAAATAAAAAAGAAAATAACATGATTGGTAGAAAGTGTTTCATTCCTCTACCTCTCTTTCTGTAATAATTCTTAACAAAATTTTCCGCAACCATGGAAAAGTCACCTTATAGAAAATAAGAGCTAGCGCCAATGCAATAAATAGACTCATTCCATTGGTCAATTCACTATCGATTTCTAATTGACTTACGAGAAATCTTACCAATAAGAATGCAAGGATAATTGCTGCAATTAGGACTGCTAAATTGAGAAGCATTCGGCCAAAATAAGCCATCCCTGATTTAAAGAGTTCCCATTCATATTTGAATCGATTTTTCTCTTTCATTTTGATGTGAAAGAATTACAGAATTAATGAATAACCGTAAATCTTTTTGTAATTACTGTATTCACTCCGTCCATCACCTGCACATAGTAAATCCCCTCAGCTAAATGATCGATAGATAGCACATTTGTATTACCGCTAAAAGCTTGTACAGTCTGTCCCAATTCATTTTGAATTGTTACTGATTGAACATCAATATGACTTGCAATTTTGATATTTAATACATCAGTAGCAGGGTTTGGATAAACAGAAATGGCATCATTTGTTAGTTCATTAATTCCACTATCGTCAAATCCATCTGTATAAACAGCAAAGTCATCAAAATAGAATCCATCCATTTGCAATCCTCCGTCAGTAACCAATAAAAATTTGAATCGAACATCTGATTCCTCCAAATAATCGCTCAAATCTACTTCTTCAAGAATCCAATCCATTTGTAATCCATCATATAATGGTTCACCTTCTCCCTCGTTTTGGTTTGCAACACCTGTATTTGTATATTTCCCACATAGTGGTAACCAGCTGTCACCGCCGTCAGTCGAAATCATGAAGTGCACATAATCATAGTCATTTTCAATTTCCCATTGTGCATGGAAATTAACATAAGCGTAAGTAGCGTGCGAAAAAGAGAACGTTTCGTCTAATTCAATTTCCTTTTCAACATT
>CAKZPK010000222.1 GCA_937139035.1 uncultured Crocinitomix sp.
ATTGCAGTGTCAACTACTCCCCACTTATCATTGCGTGCAACTATCGCAAGGCCGTGTCTAAATTCCTCGGCGTGTTGAAAAGGTGTGTCGTTTAATTGTTTTCCGTCTTTGTTGATATAATACCAGGCGGCATCTTCAAATTCAATATATCTTTCAAGTCGGCTTATCTTAAATTCCACGGCGCCTGTGGTGCGCAAAAAGTCTCGTGTTGATGCCGCTGTGAATTGAGTTCTTGAGGGGGTTAATACTGTTTTACCTTCTTTGCATACGCGTAAAACATCTTCGTTATAATTTCCATAAAATTGCAAACCAATCCATTGAATTTTACCATATGGATCAAGCAAAAAGAGCTGTTCATTATAGGCACGCGAATAATAACAGTTTTCAAAGTCTTTTAAATTTGCAGCTAATAATTTCTTCTTTGTCAGAAACTTGCGAGATTCATTGTCTACTAAATAGAAGTGAGGATGATAAAAGCCAAAGGTCTCCTCTGAGAGTGCTAAAGCCCAACCGTTTTTTATCATTAGGGGCTTGTTTGCGGCATAATTGTTTGACCTTTTTCTTAGATAGGCCTTGGTTAAATTTTGTTTAGCATCAATTCCAATTTGCATAAATTGAGGACGGATTACAACAGAATCTGCCGTGTCTTTTAATCCCCATAATCCTCTTGTCTCAACCAATGAGTCTTTGATTTGACGTTTTATTACTGGACGAAACCAACCAAAAGTTTCGTAATTAACATTGGTCAATTGATCATTGCGTTCGTTGGATCCAAAGGTGAGGTTGGAAGATCTTCTGCGTGGCTTTTGTTCCTTTTCAATGCTTATGCTCATGTAGTCATTATAGGTTTTTTGACTTTTAATTGAGCCGTTATCGCCTAGTTTTATAACAGTAATTGCTTTTTTAGAATAGCATTTAATATTGCTGTCATATACTTTGATTCTGTCATATTCAATGGGAACAATTAATGTACCTTGTTTTGAATAAATTCCGTATAATCCATTTTGTTTTACTACATAAACGTTAGCATGCACGTCAATCGATTCAAACTCCATGGGTAAAATAGGGTTGCCGTTAAGGTCGAAGATTCCAAAACGACCAAAATTCCCCGCCATAATCTCATTTCCAAAGAATTGAGTAACCTCATATTTGGGTAACATGATATCTTTTTGACGGTCCAAGTTCCATAATCCTTGTTTTCGATCCTTTACATAAGTTAGTACTGGGTGATTGTGTGCAATTATAAAATCTAAATCTGGAAGCCCATAATATTCCTCCTTTTTTGCATGTAGCAAAAGGGGGATATTGGCCATGGTGCAAAGGAATAAATTACCAAATTGATAATCTACATTATTCATAGGTTCTCCAATCCTTTTTTGCTCGGGTAGGTTAATTAAAACTGTGTTTCCACTTGTTTCTGCAAGTGCATAATTAGGAATGTCAGAATAAAAAGTATCTACACTTACAGCTAATAAGTTTAAGTCGTTAACAGCATATAATGCGTGCTGTTTGTCTGGATAATAGCCTTGAATAATATTTCTGTCAAATACTGTTGCGTGGGTAAAAGAATAGGTGGTTTGTGAGTAGTTTAAACCATGGTATATGCTTGCAAGTTCTTCTTTGTACAACAAAAATAGGTTGGAGTAAATGTGGGTGATAGAATCATATTCAAAGTCAAAAACTAACTTATTTTGCAAGGCTAAACTCCATTTGTCATTTTGTTTAATGGTAGACCAATTGGTGTCGATCAGGTTTATGTCGTCATAAATAGGTTCTGTAATCACATGTCCATCTGCACCAATTAATCCTTTCTTTCCTTTGTAATCATATTCAAACTGGTTGGATGCTTGGTGATATTCTATATAATCATATTGATATTTTAATATGAATTTCCCAGTGTTTTCTACTAAACCCCATTTCCCATTTTTGGCTACAGGAAAAAGATCATGTTGTCCAAAAGAGTAGACAATAGATAAAAGAAAACAAGCTATGACAAATATGATTCGCATCAAGCAATTAAAGAGTTGCTAATACGTCAATTAAAGTGTTTTTATCCTCAATTTTTTCGTCTAATACTTGTAGGTTGAAGGTGTGTCTTTTTTTGCCGTAACAATCTGAAAGATCTTCTTTGCAAACCGCGATTTCATTCCCTGGTAAAACGGCAATTAATTTAGCTTCACCCTGCGTGTCAATACCAAATGAACTCCATTTTTCTTTCGGGTAGTTGACAACAAAATTGTCATCAGGATATACGAGTACAACCAATGCTTCATCTTTGTTAGCGTTACTTCCTTCGAAATTAAAATCAGCAATAAGTTCAACAGGTTTTTCTACACGGTGAATATAGTCGTAATTATAGGTTCCAAATCCTGAAATATTTACTGATCGGATAAAAGGTTTTTGAACGTTTTCCATGTTTTTGGCTACTTCAATTTTTTTGGATTCAAATTCAGCCATTGCAACATCCAAATCTTCTCCATCTAACGCAGCTGCGCATTTAGTGGTAAAAGATTGGTTTCTATTTTTCATAGTCATGTAATATTCATAGGCGTTTTCGTTGGTGGGTTCCAATTCAAAGTCGGTCCATTTCGTTTTTCCAACAAAAGCATTTTTTCGCGGATCAAGACTGTCTTCTGTGCCTGTATACTCCCATACGATTCCTGAGAATAATTTTAATTCATCATAGTTAGATAAATCAAAATTAATGTCCAATATAAAAGCGTCTTCCGAAACTTGCGCTGGTTTTAATGGGATATATTTTTCTGGTTCAAAACGAGGGTTGTTTGCAATAGGAGAGTCTGAATGTTCATAAGTCCAATCTCCTGTGTTTTCATTTAATTCATAAAAGTTGAATGGTTCTTCTTCTCCAAGGTCAGATGCCAAGTTCATTGCAATAGATTCACCATCTTTCACAAAAACAGGAGCGTCATTACAAGTGCCATTTAAACTAAACATACCTGCAGACTCAAAGCTATAAGATTCTCCTAATGAATCATACGACATTGGAATTCCTGAGGTAATAATGTCTGGAATAGAATGGTATTGATTAAAAGTAATTGTTACATCATCAGTAATTGGCTCGCCAGCTTCATTGACCAAGGCATTGGCCGGAATTGTGAATTGACTTCCATTATTCGTTTCTAAACTATTTTCTACTTTAGGATCTATGTTAAATACAGCATCATTAATAAAGTCACCGTCAAAAGGAGGTTGTATACAAGAAGTTTCTGTTGTGGTGTCTGATTCTCCTGGAGCATTTTCTCCATTACACGCAAAAATGAATGGAAGAATTAGTATTGGAATATATCTAAGCATATTATAGGTTTTAGTCGTTCTAAGACGTTTATAGCTGATTTATTGTTACAAACGTTCTTTTTAAGTAATGTAACCTAATTGGAAAAGTAACATTTTTTAAACTAAAATATGCAATATATTGCCGTTGAGCAGACCGATATGGGGCAAACGTCCCATGTTCAGTTTATTCTATCCGTTCAAATTTTTGGAGACAGGGTTCAAAACAAGGAAAAGCAAGAATGAGTTTTCCTGATTTAAATGAATAACCAATGTCAAATAGGCTTTCAGTCATACAGGCGGTACCGGTAATCGTTTTTGCTTCAGAATCAAAAATTCCGCTGG